>NZ_JAKSYQ010000121.1:0-136483 GCF_022829665.1 Methylobacterium sp. E-041
CGTGGCCTGGGCGGTGGCGATCACCTCGCCGGCCCGCTTCGTGATCTGCGCGCCCGAATGGGTGATCTCGTCCACCGTCGCCGCCGTCTCCTGCACCGCCGCGAACTGCTCCTCCACCGACGCCGCCTGCTCCTGCGCCGAGGCGCGGATCTCGGCCGCCGCCGCGTTCAGGTCCGACGTCGCCGCACGGTTCGTCCGGGCCAAGTCCGCAAGCCCAGAGACCATCCCGTTCAGCGCACGGGACAGCCGGCCGATCTCGTCGCCGCCGCGAACCTGCAGCGTCTGGGACAGATCGCCGCCGCCGACCGTCTCGGCGAACGCCATCACGCTCTCCAGCGGCCGCACCACCGCGCGGCTGATCAGGATCGTGACGAGGATCGCCAGGAGGACGCTGGCGAGCAGCGTCAGCAGGATCGAGAGCCGCGAGCGCTCGTGGATCGCGCCGATCCCGCGCTGGCCCACGGCGATGCTCTCGTCGAGGGCGACGCGGGTGCGCTCGACGGCGGCGATGGTGGCCTCGTAGGCGCGGCCGATCTCGGCGTTGCGGGCCTCGACGCCGGTGACGTCGCCGCCGACCGCGGCCACGAGCTGCGCCTCGCTCGCATCCCGGTACGGACGATAGATCGCGACGGCCTGCCTCAGGACGCCGTGCAGGCGGTCCCAGGCCGTCGTCCGATCCACCGAGAGGGCGCGGGCGCGGTAGGCGTCGGCCTCGCGGATCAGGTCGTCGAAGAGCGCGTCGGTCGATGCGGCCGTGCGACGCCAGGTGGTGAGGACGTCCTCGTCGCGCATGGGCTGCCCTTGCGCCTTCATCAGCGTGGCGAACACCGCGTTGCGGCGCAGGATGCCGAGGTCGCGCGTCTGGTTGCCGAGGATGTCGAGCTGGCGCAGCACCGCGAGGTCGCGGGCGACGATGGTGTCGGTGGCGTCGCGGACCGAGCCGATCTGGCCGATCGCGTAGAGGCCGAGGGCGATAAGCACCACCGTCACGGCCGTGAAGCCGAGGAGGATCCGTTTTCCGATCGAGATCGACAAGGCGGCTGATGCTCCGGGTCGGGCGGCGTCGTGGATCGCGCGCGTCTCGCGCCTCAAGGCAGGGTGCGCCGCAGCAGCTGCGGCAGGTCGATGACGACGAAGTCGCCGAGACCGGACGGGCCGGGATCGGCCGCGGCATAGCGCGAAACCGCTTCGCCGCCGAATCCGCCCTCCGCCGCGGCGGCCTCGGCGAGGTGGGCGAGCCCCAGCACGCGGTCGACGGCGAGCGCGATCGGCGTCGCGGCCGTGCGAAGGACGACGAGGTGGCCGCCTTCGACGCGGTCCGCGCCCGGGCGACCGAGCGCGCGGGCGAGGCCGACGACGCTGACGATCCGTCCGGACAGGGCGACGAGGCCGAGGATCGCGGGCGGCGCGCCCGGCACGGGCGTGCATGATCGCATGGGCACCACCCGCGCGACGTCGGCGAGGGGCAGGCCGAAGCGCTCCGGGCCGCAGGCGCAGACGAGATGGGCCTCGACCGGCACAGCTTCGCGCGCCGTCGCCCCGCGCCGGGCGAGGGCGGCCGTGCGGTCCGCGCGCAGCGCCGCCTCGCGCCTGTGCCGGCCGTCGCCCCGTTCCATCTGGCGATCCGCCGCGTTCACGACGCCCCCGTTCCGATGCCGTCGCGGATCGCCGCCGCGCTCAGGGCGATCTCCCCGGCACGCGCCCCGTCGCCCTCGGGCAACGCCGCATCCGGCGGCAGCGCTTGGCTCAAGGCGACCGCATTGTCCAGCGCCCGGCGGGCGTCGGCGGTCCGTCCGAGGGCTCCGAGCAGCAGGCCGAGATGGTAATGGGCCATCACGTAGCCGCGATCGAGGTAGAGCGCGCCGCGGAAGGCCCGCTCGGCTTCGGCCTCGCGGCCGAACCCGAGCGCGAGCAGGCCCTCGTAGAGCCGAAGGGACGCATCGGTCGGCCGCGCGGCGAGCGCGTTCCGCAGGAGGCGCCACGCCGCGCCGGTGTCGCCGGAATCGGCCAGCATGCGGATCGTGCGCGCCACGTCCTCCGCCGTCTCGTCGACGACGGTTGGAGCGCTCGCCGCCGGCACCGGACGGATCGCTTCGGCGACGGCGTCTCCGGCAGGCGCCGCGAGCAGCGCCTCGAGAGCCGGACCGGGTTCGATGGGAGTGGCGGCGGGCGGACGCTCGAGCCCGGCCGGCTCGGCAGGATCGGGAGGCGCGGGCAGTGACGCCGATTCGAGCGGGCGGCGATAGGCGACCGTGCCGGGGAGGTTCACCGCATCGAGCCAGCCCGCGAAGGCCGGATGGGGCTCCGCATGGCCGATCAGCAGCCAGCCGCCGGGCCGCAGGCGCCGGCCCAGCGCCCGCACGATCGCGGCGACGGTCTCGGCGCTGAAGTAGATCAGCACGTTGCGGCAGAGAATGAGATCGAACCCGTCGAAACCCTCGGCCGCCGTCCCGTCGACGAGGCTCATCAGGTTCTGGCGCTCGAAGCGCACCATGCGACGAAACTCCGGCCGCAGGGCGTAGCCGCCCTCGCGGGCCGCCCCGGGGCTCGCCGGGATGCGATGGAAGTGGCGCAAGCGCTCCTCGACCGGCAGCGTCCGCAGCGCCCAGCGGCCGTACTCGGCCGCCCGGGCGGTGGCGAGGGCGGCGACGCTGATGTCGGTGCCGACGATCGCGACGCGCCAGTCCGCCAGCGCCGGGCCGAGCAGCTGATGCAGCAGGATCGCCACCGAGTAGGGCTCGGCCCCCGTCGAGCAGCCGGCGCTCCAGACCCGGAGGCTGCGCTCGGCCGCGCGCCCGGCGATCAGGCCGGGCAGGATGGTCTCGCGCAACGCGGTGAACTGCTCGGCGTAGCGGAAGAAGAAGGTCTCGCCGATGGTGATCTCGGCCTCGAGCGCGGCCCATTCGCCGGCGCCCGCGTTCAGGCGCGCGTCGTAGGCCGCGGCATCGGCCACGTTACAGGCCTTGAACCGCCGCCGCAGGCGGTCGAACAGCAGGTCGTCCTTGTCGGCGTAGTAGTGATGGCCGGTGCGCGCGATGATCCGCGCCTTGAGGGCCGCGTAGCCCGGATCGTCGTGGGGGCTCGGACCGGGCGGCCGACGCATGGGGTCCCGCGCCTTCCGCTCAGGCAGCCGGCAGCGCGGCGAGGCGCGCCTTCGCCGCCCGCGTCAGGTGGCCGACCCGGGCGCGCTCCTCAGCGCTGAGCAGGCGCGCCGGGTCGAGGGCGTGGATCAGCCGGTCGCCCCGGGCGATCTCGGCGGAGACGCAGCCGTTGAGGCTCGCGCCCTCGGCGACGGGCCGGATCGCGGCGGCCTCGACGGCGACGAGGTCGGTCACCCGGTCGACGAGCCAGGCCGCGGCGGCGTCCGGCGTCAGGACCAGGTGGGCGTAGGAGCCCGGGTCGTGCGCGCCCTCGCGCAGGCCGAGAAGGCGCGCGAGGTCGACCACCGGAACCGGCTCTCCGCCGAGGTTGAGAAACCCCGCGAGCCAGCCGCCGCAGGCCGGCGGCCGGAACAGGTCCGGCAGCGGCAGCACCTCGCCGGCCGCGGATCGCGGCAGCGCGCATGGGGTGCCCGCGACGTCGAGGAGCAGGTAGCTGAGCGAGGCCGTCTCTGGCTGGGCCACCGGCGTTCCGTGCTCTCGCGCTCGTTGGGAGGGGGGGACGAGGATCGGTGATAGGCCGGGCGCCGATGCGGGGCAATCGCGCCGCGCGCCGTCGGGCCGGGCTGCGGCAAATGCTTCGCGGAGGCCGGATCCTTCGCGGCGGCCCGGCTCTCCGCCGGAATGCCGTTGACCATCGCCGAGGCCTTCGTTAAGACACCGGTCACTTTTCACGCGGAGCGCCATGCGGGCGGCCCGCGTTGGGCGAGAGATCGATCCCGATGACGACGATCCTTATCGTAGCGGAAGCGCCACCGACGGGGCGGCCCTGATCTCAGGGCCGCGATCCGGGCGGTGGCGCATGCAGGGTCCCTCGCGGGGCCCTTTTTTGTTGCCCGCGCCGATCGACGACATCGAGACGACGAAGACCAGCAAGGCGAGCAGGAGGAAGACGATGGGCGGCGAGGTCATGACCGGGGCCGAGATGGTCATCCGGGCGTTCCAGGATCAGGGTGTCGACACGCTGTTCGGGTATCCCGGCGGCGCGGTGCTGCCGATCTACGATGCGCTCTTTCACCAGGACGCGGTCAAGCACGTGCTGGTCCGCCACGAGCAGGGCGCCGTGCACGCCGCCGAGGGCTATGCCCGCTCGTCGGGCAAGGTCGGCTGCGTGCTCGTCACCTCGGGTCCCGGCGCCACCAACATCGTCACCGGGCTGACCGACGCGCTGCTCGACTCGATCCCGCTCGTCTGCATCACGGGCCAGGTCCCGACGCACCTGATCGGCACCGACGCGTTCCAGGAATGCGACACGGTCGGCATCACGCGCCACTGCACCAAGCACAACTACCTGGTCAAATCGATCGACGACCTGCCGCGCATCCTGCACGAGGCCTTCTACGTCGCCTCTCACGGCCGCCCCGGCCCCGTCGTCGTCGACCTGCCCAAGGACATCCAGTTCGCGAGCGGGCTCTACGAGCGTCCCTCGGTCGACGGGCACAAGACCTACAAGCCGGCGGTGAAGGGCGATGCGGACAAGATCCGCGCCGCCGTCGAGCTGATGGCGCAGGCGCGCCGCCCGGTCTTCTACACCGGCGGCGGCGTGATCAATTCCGGCCCCGAGGCCTCGCGCCTGCTGCGCGAGCTCGTCGCCGAGACGGGCTATCCGGTCACCTCGACCCTGATGGGCCTGGGCGCCTTCCCGGCCTCCGACGACAGGTTCCTCGGGATGCTAGGGATGCACGGCACCTACGAGGCCAACCTCGCGATGCACGAGTGCGACGTGATGATCTGCGTCGGCGCGCGGTTCGACGACCGCATCACCGGCCGGCTCGACGCGTTCTCGCCGTTCTCGAAGAAGATCCACATCGACGTCGACGCCTCCTCGATCAACAAGGTGGTCAAGGTCGACGTCGGCATCGTCGGCGATTGCGGATCCGTGCTCGCCGACATGCTGGAGGCATGGCGCGCCCTGCCGTCGCAGCCCGAAAAGTCCAACCTCGACGGGTGGTTCGCCAAGATCCGCACCTGGCGGGCGCGCGAGTGCCTCGCCTACTGGCCCTCGGGCACGATCATCAAGCCGCAGCACGCGGTGCAGCGCCTCTACGAGGCGTGCAAGGACCGCGAGACCTACATCACCACCGAGGTCGGCCAGCACCAGATGTGGGCGGCGCAGTACTTTAAGTTCGAGGAGCCGAACCGCTGGATGACGTCGGGCGGCCTCGGCACCATGGGCTACGGCCTGCCCGCGGCCATCGGCACGCAGCTGGCCCATCCCAAGGGCCTGGTCATCGACATCGCGGGCGAAGCCTCGATCCTGATGAACATGCAGGAGCTCTCGACCGCGGTGCAGTACCGCCTGCCGGTCAAGATCTTCATCCTGAACAACGAGTACATGGGCATGGTGCGCCAGTGGCAGGAGCTGCTGCACGGCTCGCGCTACTCGCAGAGCTACTCGGAGAGCCTGCCGGACTTCGTCAAGCTGGCGGAGGCCTACGGCGCCAAGGGCATCCGCTGCGACAAGCCGGGCGACCTCGACGCGTCGATCGCCGCGATGCTCGACTACGACGGGCCGGTCGTGTTCGACTGCATCGTCGACAAGAAGGAGAACTGCTTCCCGATGATCCCGTCGGGCAAGGCGCACAACGAGATGCTGCTCTCCGACTACCTCGGCGAGACCGGCATGGAGATCGGCGACGTGATCTCCGAGGAAGGCAAGATGCTGGTGTAGCCTCTTGGTTGCAGCCCGACCCTGGGGTCGGGCTGCGGTCCGCCGCCTCGGCGGCGACGCGCAGCCGTGCTTGCCTCGCGCCAGGGGTGCGAGACCGCGGATCGAACGAACTGGACGACGAGGACGCGCCCCGCGATGAACGCCATGAACACCCACTACCCCGATGCCGGCCGGATCGAGGCCGTCAACCGGCACACCCTCGCCGTGATCGTCGACAACGAGCCGGGCGTGCTCGCGCGCATCTCCGGGATGTTCTCGGGACGCGGCTACAACATCGAGAGCCTGACGGTGTCGGAGACGGAGGAGGCGCGCCATCTCTCGCGCATCACCATCGTCACCGCCGGCACCAACGCGGTGATCGACCAGATCAAGGCGCAGCTCGACCGCCTCGTGCCGGTGCACCGGGTCGTCGACCTGACCCTCCAGGGCAGCGCGCTTGAGCGCGAGCTCTGCCTGGTGAAGGTCGCGGGGCAGGGCGAGCATCGCGGCGAGGCGCTCCGGCTCGCCGCCGCCTTCGGCGCCAAGACGCTCGACGCGACGCTGACCTCCTTCGTGTTCGAGCTGACCGGCGCGACCGAGGAGATCGACCGCTTCATCCGCCTGATGACCGTGCTCGGCCTCGTCGAGATCTCCCGCACCGGCATCGCCGCGATGGGCCGCGGCGCCGACCCGATGTGACGGATTTCCGACGACGGTGCTAAGGTGCCGTCGCGATGCCGGAGGGCTGGGGATGCGGGCACGGCTCGAACGAAAAGGGGACGACCTCGTCCTCGCGGTGTCGGAAGACGACGTGCGCGAACTCGGGTTGGTGGTCGGCCAGGACGTCGAGATCCATCCTGTCCGGGTCGCATCCGCTTCCGAGCCCGCGCGGCGCTTCGTGAACGGTTTCCCGATCTATACGATGGCCGAGATGGCCGCGGAGATGCGGCGGCTCGGACCCGACTTCGAGCCTCCGACCGTCGATTGGGGGCCGGATGTCGGCTCCGAGATCATCGATGACGACGATCCCCGCTGAACGCATCCTCCGCCCCGGCGACTTGATCCTCGTCGACCTCGATCCTGTCCTTGGGACCGAGCAGCGCGGGCGACGTCCGGCCCTGATCGTTTCGACCCTCGAGATGAACACGCTGACCCGGCGGATCATCATCTGCCCGATCACACGGAACCTCGATCCCTGGCCGACGAAAGTTCTCCTGCCCGACGGCGTCGGCGCGGCGGGGGCGATCCTCGTCGATCAGGCTCGCTCGATCGACCGAAAGGCCCGAACGCTCCGGTCCCTCGGAGCCGTTCCCGCCCCCATCCTGCAGGAAGTCCGCTCGAAGCTGGCCGCTCTCATCGGCGTGCGCATCGGCGATGCGGCGGAGACAAGCGCGCGCCCATGACCACCCTCTACTACGCCCCCGGCGCCTGCTCGCTCGCCGCGCACATCGCGCTGGAGGAGGCGGGCGCGCCCTACGACACCGTGCGCCTCGACCTCGCCGCCGGCGACCAGCGCGCGCCGGAATACCTCGCGATCAACGAGCGCGGCCGGGTGCCGGCCCTGGTCGCGGGCGACTGGGTCCTCACCGAGAATTCGGCGATCCTGCGCCACGTCGCCCGCGCGCACCCGGAGGCGAGGCTCTGGCCCGAGGACCTGAAGGCGCAGGCGGTGGCCGACGAGTGGCTGTGCTGGCTCTCGATCAACCATCACCCGGCCTACGCCCATATCCGCCGGCCGGAGCGCTACAGCGACGACGAGGCGGCGCTGCCCGGCATCCGCGCCAAGGCGGCCGACACGTTCGGCGACCTGTGCACGATGACCGAGGTCCGGCTCTCGAACGGCGGCTGGGCTGTGCAGGATCGCTACAGCGTGGTCGACGCCTACCTGATGGTCTTCTGGGTCTGGGCCCGCGGCCCGACGCTGCGGTTCGACATGCCGGCGCGGTTCCCGTCCTGGACCGCCCATGCCCGCGCGATGGCCGAGCGGCCGGCCGTGCAGGCGGTCTTCGCCCGCGAGGGCCTGCCGCTTCCCGCCTGACGCGCGCCTGCGACTGGACACCTTGCGGCCGGCGCCGAATCGCCCTATCAGGCGAACCGTACGGTACGGTACGGCTCGGCACCCGATGGCAGCAGGCTCGGCGATCCACGACGCGACCCCCTCGGTCCGCCAGCAGGCCGTGCTCGACGCGGTCCTGGACCTGATGGTGGAGGAGGGCGACCAGCTCACCATGGATGCGGTCGCGCGCCGGGCGAGCTGCTCGAAGGAGACGCTGTACAAGTGGTTCCGGGACCGCGACGGCCTGCTGACCGCGACGGTGCAATGGCAGGCCTCGCGCGTGCGTGCCGGGCAGTACGAGGCCCGCGCGCTCGACGTCGCCGCCCTGAGCGAGAGCCTTCGCGATTTCGCGACGACCTGGCTCGGCGTGATCTCGAGCCGGGCCTCGATCGCCCTGAACCGCATCGCCATCGGCGACGCGGCGTCTCGGAAGAGCAACCTCGGCAGCATCGTGCTCGCCAACGGGCGCTTCGCGATCGGCGACCGCCTGAAGCCGGTGCTGGAGGCCGGCCGCGCGGCGGGGCTTCTCGCCTTCGACGACAGCGAGACCGCCTTCCGGACCTTCTTCGGCCTCGTCGGCCGCGACGTGCAGATCAGACTTCTGCTCGGCGATGCGATCGTCTTCGACGCCGCCGAGATCAGACGCGACGCCGCCCGGGCGGTGGAGCAGTTCCTGGCCCTCTACGGCCAGCCCAAGCGCTAACCACACCCCCTTCACGAGAGAGGACACACATCATGCGGGTCTACTACGATCGCGACGCCGACCTGAACCTGATCAAGGGCAAGAAGGTCGTCATCGTCGGCTACGGCAGCCAGGGCCATGCCCACGCGCTCAACCTGCGCGATTCCGGCGTGAAGGACATCGCCATCGCGCTGCGCGAGGGCTCGGCCACCGCCAAGAAGGCGGAAGGCCAGGGCTTCAAGGTGATGTCGGTCGCCGAGGCGGCCAAGTGGGCCGACGTCGTGATGATGCTCACCCCCGACGAGCTGCAGGGCGATATCTACAAGGAGTCGCTGGAGCCGAACATGAAGCAGGGCGCCGCCCTCCTGTTCGCCCACGGCCTCAACGTGCACTTCAACCTGATCGAGCCGCGTCCCGACCTCGACGTGCTGATGGTCGCCCCGAAGGGCCCCGGCCACACGGTCCGCGGCGAGTACCTCAAAGGCGGCGGCGTGCCGACCCTGATCGCCATCGCCCAGGACGCCTCGGGCAACGCCCACGACCTCGGCCTGTCCTACGCCTCGGCCAACGGCGGAGGACGTGCCGGCATCATCGAGACCACCTTCAAGGAAGAGTGCGAGACGGATCTCTTCGGCGAGCAGGCCGTGCTGTGCGGCGGCCTCGTCGAGCTGATCAAGGCCGGCTTCGAGACCCTGGTCGAGGCGGGCTACGCCCCCGAGATGGCCTATTTCGAGTGCCTGCACGAGGTGAAGCTCATCGTCGACCTCATCTACGAGGGCGGCATCGCCAACATGAACTACTCGATCTCGAACACCGCCGAGTACGGCGAGTACGTCACCGGCCCGCGCATCGTCACGTCCGAGACCAAGGCCGAGATGAAGCGCGTCCTGGACGACATCCAGTCGGGCATCTTCACTCGCAACTGGATGCTGGAGAACAAGGTCGGCCAGACCTCGTTCAAGGCCACCCGCGCCAAGCTCGCCCGTCACCCGATCGAGGAGGTCGGCGCCAAGCTCCGCGGGATGATGCCGTGGATCTCCGAGAAGGCGCTGGTCGACAAGACCAAGAACTGATTCTTTTCGGACCTTCGGTCGCGCCGTTCCCGACGACCGTCGACGAGGAAGGCCGGCCCCGTGGAAGCGGGGTCGGCCTTTTTCATGCGCCGGCCAAACGCGGCAATTGCCCACGCGGACGTTTGAGGGGACAGTGCCGCCGCGAAATTCCGGGACAACTCGGCGACGCAAGGATCGCGGAGGCTCGGCCGGCTCAGGAGGAAACCATGGCCTCGCTCTATTCGGACGCGCACCGCGCGCTCCAGCAGGAATTCAAGACCACCAAGCTCGCCGACCGCCTCGACACCCAATGGGTGCACGAGACGATCCAGGACGACGAGGCGGCCTTCATCGGCTCGCGCGACATGTTCTTCCTCTCGACCGTCGATCCCGACGGCATGCCGACCGTCTCGTACAAGGGCGGCAGCCCCGGCTTCGTGAAGGTGCTGGACGACCACACCCTGGTGTTCCCCGGCTTCGACGGCAACGGGATGTTCTATTCGATGGGCAACATCGAGGGGCAGGCCAAGGTCGGGCTGCTGTTCATCGACTTCGAGACGCCGCACCGCATCCGCGTTCAGGGCGCCGCCACGCTGCTGCGCGACGACCCGCTGATGGCGCGCTACACCGAGGCCAAGTACCTCGTGCGCGTCGACGTGTTGAAGATCTGGGTCAACTGCCCGCGCTACATCCACAAGTACGAGAAGGTCGCGCAGAACAAGTACGTCCCGACCCCCGGCAGGGAGACGCCGCTGGCCGCGTGGAAGCGCCTCGACCTCGCCGGCGACGTGATCTCCGACGCGGACAAGGCCCGCGTCGCCAAGGAAGGCCGCCTGGAGGTTCCGGAATACCAGGCGCTGGTCGCCCGCGGCGAGGCTTAGGCCTCAGGCGCCGAGCTGGCGCGCGAGGTCGGCGAGGTCGGCGGCCGCGAAGGTCACCGGCACGCTCGGCGCCGTCTCGCCGCCGGCCGGCCCGTGCTCGCGCGGACGGGCGACGTGGGCGGTCGCCAGCCCGTGCTGGGCGGCCGCCGCGAGATCGCTCGAATGCGCCGCGACCATCAGGGTCTCGGAGGCCGCGAAGCCGAAAGCCGCGACGGCGTCGCGATAAAGGGTCGGCTTCGGCTTGTAGTCGCGGGAATAGCCTGCGCCGAGGATCGCATCGAACCCCAGCCTGTTGCGCCGCGCCAGGTCGACCATCAGCCGGACAGGCCCGTTCGAGACCGGCGCGAGCAGGTGGCCGATCCGCAGGCGCGCCAGCGCCTCCGGCACCTCCGGCCAGGCGTCGAGCCGGTGCCAGGCTTGGACGAGCTCGGCCCGGACGGCCTCGGGAACCCCGGCGATGCCGAAGGCGGCGAGCACCTCCGGCAGCGACTCGCCCTGCAGCGCGTCGAGGTCGACGTAGGCGCGGGCGCCCGACCGCACCGTCTCCTTCGACGGCCCGTAGCGCGCCCGCCACGCATCGGCGAAGGCGCCGCCGTCGAGCGCCGCCGCGTAGGGCGCGAGCAGCCGCTCCGCCTCCCGCGCCACGCCCGAGCGCCAATCGACGAGCGTGCCGAAGACGTCGAAGACCAGCGCCCGGATCGTCATCACACGCTCCGCAGCCGGGTGCGGCGGACGAAGCCGACGATGTCCTTGACCGCGTCGAGGGTCGGCGCGGCGATCGCCTCGGCGCGCTCGGCGCCGTCGGCCAGCACCGCGTCGATGTGGGCGGTGTCGGCGGTCAGGCGCTTCATCTCGGTGGCGATCGGCGCCAGCGTCTCGACGGCGAGCTCGACCAGCGCGCCCTTGAAGGCGGAGAACTGCGCGCCGCCGTGATCGGCCAGCACCGCGTCGCGCGTCGTGCCCTTGAGCCCGGCGAAGATGCCGACGAGGTTGTCGGCCTCCGGCCGGCCGGCGAGGCCCGCGACCTCCGAGGGGAGGGCGTCCGGGTCGGTCTTGGCCCGGCGCACCTTGCTGGCGATCGCGTCGGCATCGTCGGTGAGGTTGATGCGCGAATTGTCCGAGGCATCGGACTTCGACATCTTCTTGGTGCCGTCGCGCAGGCTCATCACGCGGGCGGCAGGTCCCCCGATCAGCGGCTCGGTGATCGGGAAGAACCCGGCGCCCGCATCGTGCCCGTGCGCGGCGATCGAGCCGGCGAAGTCGGTGTTGAACTTCTGCGCGATGTCGCGGGTCAATTCGAGGTGCTGCTTCTGGTCCTCGCCCACCGGCACGTGCGTCGCGCGGTAGGCCAGGATGTCGGCCGCCATCAGCACGGGATAGTCGTACAGGCCGATCGAGGCCGCCTCGCGGTCCTTGCCGGCCTTGTCCTTGAACTGGGTCATCCGGTTGAGCCAGCCGAGCCGCGCGACGCAGTTGAACACCCAGGCGAGCTCGGCGTGCTGAGGCACCTGGCTCTGGTTGAACACGATCGAGCGGTTCGGATCGATGCCGGCGGCCAGGAAGGCGGCCGTGACCTCGCGGATCTGGCCTTTGAGCGCCTCCGGGTCCTGCCACAGGGTGATCGCGTGCAGGTCGACGACGCAGTACAGGCACTGCGCCTCGCGCGCCTGCATCTCGACGAAGCGCTTGATCGCGCCGAGGTAGTTGCCGAGATGCAGGTTGCCCGTCGGCTGCACGCCCGAGAACACCAGTTCCTTGAACGCGGCCATCGGCGCGGTCCCTCGAATGCCGGGCCGAGGCGATCTCGCGTCCCTGGAAGGCCGGGTTTCTGGCACCCGGGGGACGAACCGGTCAAGGCGAGGGCTGCTAGGGCTCGCGATAGGCGCCTTGCGCGCTCGGGCAGAGGTCGAGCAGCACGCAGCGGCCGCAGGCGGGCTTGCGGTGGTGGCAGACCTGCTGGCCGTGCAGCATCAGGATCTCGTGGTTGTCGTAGAGGTCCTGCGCCGACCAGTCGGCCGGAAGCTGCGCCCGCAGGATCGGGTGCGAGGGGCCGACATCCACCTTCGCGCCGATCAGCCCGAGGCGCTGGGCGACGCGGTGGTGGTGGCTGTCCACCGGCAGCGCCGCCATGCGCAGCACCGAGAACGACAGCACCGCCGCGCTGGTCTTCGGCCCGACCCCGGGGATCGCCTCGAGCCAGGTGCGCGCCGCCTCGACCGGCATGTCGGCCAGGAAGGCGAGGGACAGGCTGCCGCGGCGCGCCTCGACCGCCCGGAGCACGGCCTGGATGCGCGGCGCCTTCAGCTCCGGCCAGGTCACGCCGCGGATGGTGTCCTCGATCGCCTCCACCGGCGCGGCGAGCATGTCCGCCCAGTCGGGATAGCGGGCGCGCAGCGCCTTGAACGCGCGGCCCGAATCGGCGTTGCGGGTGCGGTGCGAGAGCAGCGACGACACCAGCTCCGAGAGCGGGTCGAGGCTGTGGAAATACGGGATCGGGCAGCCGTAGACCGGGCACAGCCTGCGGTGGATCTCGAGCGCCTTCGCCGCGAGGTCGGCGGGCGCGTCCTCCGGGACCGCGGCGGTGGGGCGCGGCGGACGTTCGGCGGCGAAGAGGTCGTGGCGGTTCGCGCTGGGCATGAGGGCGGAATCCGCGAGGATTCCCGCCGGTTCCGCCCGCGCGACGTCGCAGGTCCACCGCGTCGGCGCGTCGACGTTACCGCGTCAGCGCGTAGATGTTCACGTCGAGCTTGTCGTCGGCCTTGTCGTTCAGGTCGGTGACGTACTCCTCGATGAAGCGGTCCTGGACGACGATGTCCTTGGCGTCGAGGTAGGTCGTCAGGGTCTCGTAGGTGCCGTCGATGTCGTCGTAGGAGCCCTTGTGCGGGAAGCGCAGGGCCTTGCCGGAGGGCGTCGTGCCGAAGTGCAGGCCGTCGGCGGCGCTCGGCGCGGGCTCGGGGGCGGAGGCCACCGGGATCATCGCCTCGTAGACGAAGCCGTCGTCGTCGGTGCGGGTGAAGACCGCGAGCGGGCGCCCGGTCGCGGCGATGCCGGCCTTGGCGAGGCCCGCCTCGATCTTGGCAAAGGCTTCCTTCAGGCTCGGCACAGCCTCCTCCCACTTCGCCTTGCCGGACAGGATCGCGGCGGGCTTGGCCGGCAGCGTCACCGCGTCGACGTCGTCGGCGTTGGCCGGGGTCTCCACCAGGGTCTTCCACCCGGAGGCCTGAGCCGGGGACGGTGCCTGCGCCTGAGGCGGTGCCGGGGGCGGCGCCGGCGCGGGAGCGGGCGCCGACGGCAGGGTCGGCGACGTGATCGCCTTCTCGGGCGCGGGCGCGGACGACTTGTTAGGATCGGCGGGCGGGTTCGGCGCGGTCGTGGTCGGGAGCGGGTCCGTCACCGCGGGCGAGGGCGCCGTCGAGACCGGCGGCGGGGGCTGCTCGGCCAGGACCGGCAAGGCCAGGACGGGAAGGACGGCGGCGCCGAGAAGGCCGGCGGCGAGCGTGAGGCGAGGGCGGGTCAAGGCAGCGCTCCGGCAAAGGCATCGAGGCGACGACCGAAGGCCGCCGCGGACCGAATCGGCACGGTCCCGTCACGCCCGAACGTAGTGACGAACACCGGTCTTCGCGAGGCCGTCGATGCAGGTTCCGAAGCGCGGCGTGCGGGCGCGGCGGATCTGCCACGCTCCGGCGCGCGCGGAGCCGCCCCTCGCGTCGGACGCCGGCCTTGCCATATACGGGGCCTCGACGACGGGCCGTTCGGAGGCCCGACCCCGCATCCCGCGACGACGCAGCTCGAACCACCATGGCCGCATGAGCGCACTCGCCCACAGACGCTTCCTGAAGATGCACGGCGCCGGCAACGCGATCGTGGTGCTGGACCTGCGCGGCAGCGGCGTCCGCGTCGCCGCCGCCGAGGCGCGCGCCATCGCGGCCGACCCGTCCTCGAGCTTCGACCAGCTGATGGTGCTGCACGATCCGCGAAGCCGCGGCACCGACGCGTTCATGCGGATCTACAACACCGACGGCTCGGAATCGGGCGCCTGCGGCAACGGCACCCGCTGCGTCGCCTACGCGATGCTCGACGACCCGGCCATGGCGCGCCCCGTCGAGACCGGGCGGCTGGTCCTGGAGACCGATGCCGGCCGCGTGGAGGTGAAGCGCGTCGCCGAGCGCTCCTTCACCGTCGACATGGGCCGCCCCCGGCTCGCCTGGAACGAGATCCCGCTGCGCGACCCCTTTCCCGACACGCGGCGGATCGAGCTGCAGATCGGGCCGATCGACGACCCGATCCTGCATTCGCCGGGCGCGGTGAACATGGGCAACCCGCACGCGGTGTTCTTCACCGACCGCGACCCGGACACGTTCGACCTCGGGCAGATCGGCCCGATGCTGGAGAACCACCCGATCTTCCCCGAGCGCGCCAACATCTCGATCGCGCAGGTCCGGGGGCGGGAAGCGATCAAGCTCCGGGTCTGGGAGCGCGGCGCCGGGCTGACGCTCGCCTGCGGGACGGCCGCCTGCGCCGCCGTGGTCGCCGCCTCGCGCCTGCGGATGATCGGCCGGCAGGCCACCGTGAGCCTGCCCGGCGGCGAGCTGTTCGTGGAGTGGCGCGCCGACGACCACGTGCTGATGACCGGCCCGGTCTGCCTCGTCGCCGAAGGCCGCTTCGCCCCCGAATTGTTCGCGCAGGACGCCGCCTGATGGCGGTCGAGACGCTGACCTTCGGCTGCCGGCTGAACACCGTCGAGGCCGAGGTGATGCGCGGCCATGCCGAGGCGGCATCGCGCGACCGCGACCTCGTCGTGGTCAACACCTGCGCCGTCACGACGGAAGCCGGGCGGCAGGCGCGCAAGGCGATCCGCCGCCTGCACCGCGAGCGGCCGGGCGCCGAGATCGTCGTCACCGGCTGCGGCGCGCAGATCGAGACCGCGGCCTACGCCGCGATGCCCGAGGTCGCCCGCCTCGTCGGCAACGGCGACAAGCTCTCCTCCGCCGCGTGGCAGCCGGACCCCGACCGTCCGCGCGATGCCGTGGGCGACGTGTTCGCCGCCCGCCACGCCGCGCCGACGCGGATCGCGGGCGTGGCCGGGCACACCCGCGCCTTCGTCCCCGTGCAGAACGGCTGCGACCACCGCTGCACCTTCTGCGTCATCCCGTTCGGGCGCGGGCACTCGCGCTCGGTGGCGCCCGCGGCGGTGATCGATCAGGTGGCGCACATCGTCGCCCATGGCGGCCGCGAGGTCGTGCTCACCGGCGTCGACCTCACCGCCTACGGCCGCGACCTCGCCGGCGCGTCCGAAAGCCTCGGCACGCTGGTGCTGGCGATCCTAGCCGCGGTGCCGGACCTCGCGCGCCTGCGCTTGTCCTCGATCGACTCGATCGAGGCCGACGACGCCCTGATGCGCGCGCTCGCCGACGAGCCCCGGCTGATGCCGCACCTGCACCTGTCGCTGCAGGCCGGCGACGACCTCGTGCTGAAGCGGATGAAGCGGCGCCATGCGCGGTCCGACGCGATCCGCTTCTGCCGGGAGGTGCGGCGGTTGCGGCCGGACGCGGTGTTCGGCGCCGACCTGATCGCCGGCTTCCCGACCGAGACCGAGGACCAGTTCGCCCGCTCCCTCGAGCTCGTCGCGGAATGCGGCCTGACGCATCTCCACGTCTTCCCGTATTCGCCCCGGCCGGGCACCCCGGCCGCGCGGATGCCGCCCGTGGCCCCCGAGATCGTCCGGGGGCGCGCCGCCCGCCTGCGCGCGGCGGGCGCGGCGGCCCTCGTCCGCCACCTCGACGGCGAGGTCGGGCGCTCGCACCGGGTGCTGGCCGAGCGCGGCGGCATCGGCCGCACGGAAGGCTTCACGCCGGTGCGGCTCACGGCGGAGCCGGGCACGATCCGGACGGTAGCGATCCTGGGCCACGACGGCCGGGCGCTGCTCGCCGCCTGATCGCAGGCCGTCGGCTGCGCACCCCGCCCGCTCAGGCGGTCCAGCCGCAGGCGAGGAGCCCGCTCCGCATGTGCTCCGGCGCCGGCGCCTCGGCGACGACCGGCGGCTTCTTCGGGTAGAGCGGCAGGGCGAGCTGCCGGGCATGGAGCCGCAGGCCGGGTCCGCCGTGGCGCGGCGCGGTGCCGTAGATCGGGTCCCCGACGATCGGAAACCCCGATGCGGCGCAGTGGACGCGAAGCTGATGGGTGCGGCCGGTGACCGGCACGAGCTCGAGCCAGGCCTGGCTCCCGGACCGGCCGAGCACGCGCCAATGCGTCAGCGACGGATCGCCGGCGGGATCCGCCTTCATCCACCACGAGCGCGGATCGCTCGAGCGCCGGGCGAGCGGCAGGTCGACGCTGCCGGTCTCCTCCGTCGGGCCGCCCTCGACCAGGGCCCAGTACGCCTTCCGGGCCCGCCCGTCGGCGAACAGCTTGTTCAGGCGGGCGAGCGCCTGCGCGTGGCGCCCGAGCGCGAGGCAGCCGGAGGTGTCGCGGTCGAGCCGGTGCGCGGCCTCCGGGCGCCGCGGCAGGCCGAAGCGCAGCCCGTCGAGGTGGTCGGTCAGGGTCTCGCCGCCCTTCGGCCCCGGATGCACCGGCAAACCCGCAGGCTTGTCGATGACGAGGACCAGGGCATCGCGGTAGAGCAGGCGCGCGCCTATGTCAGGGTGGATAGCGGCGGGCGACGACATGCCTCCCGGCTAACGGTGCCGGGGCGCGGGAGCAAGGACGACATGAGTCAAGACGAGAAGCCGGGCTGGTTCGGCCGCCTGTTCGGGCGCAAGGGCGCGACCGAAGCCCCCGAGCCGCCGGCGGACTCGCCCGCCTCGCCGGCGGAGGGCCAGCCGGACTTCGCCACCGGCGCCGACGACGTGGCGCACGTGCCGTTGCCGCCGGCCGAGCCGTCGCCGGTCGACCCCAACCGCAACGCGGTGCCCGACGCGACCGAGGGCGCCGACCTGCAACCGATCGAGGGCGAGCCCGAGACGCCGCCGGCGGGCACCGCGGGCGACGACCCCGCCCACGGCGCGGGGCCGGCCGACGCCACCACCGTCGCCCGGGAACCGGCGACCGGGACCGAGACCGAGACCGAGACCGGTGCGGCGGCCAGCGCGCCCGACATCCAGCCGGTCGACGTCGCCGCCTCCCTCGCCCACGACGCCGTCAACGACGCGGCGCCGGCCGAGGCGGAGCCGGAGAAGCGCGGCTGGTGGACCCGGCTGACCTCGGGCATGAAGCGGACCTCCTCGGCCCTGTCCGACCGCGTCACCGGGTTGTTCACCAAGCGCAAGCTCGACGCCAACACCCTGGAGGACCTGGAGGACGCGCTGATCCAGGCGGATTTCGGCGTCGAGACCGCGACGCGGATCTCGGAGGCCGTCGGCAAGGGCCGCTACGAGAAGGGCATCTCCCCCGACGAGGTCCGGGCGATCCTGGCGACCGAGGTCGAGCGCGCGCTGGAGCCGGTGGCCAAGCCCCTGGTGATCGACGCCGCCAAGAAGCCGTTCGTGGTCCTGATGATCGGCGTGAACGGCGCCGGCAAGACTACGACGCTGGGCAAGCTTTCCCTCAGCCTCAAGGCGGAAGGGCGCTCGGTGATGCTTGCGGCGGGCGACACCTTCCGCGCGGCCGCGATCGAGCAGCTCAAGGTCTGGGGTGCGCGCACCGGCACGCCGGTGGTGAGCGGGGCGCAGGGCGCGGACGCGGCGGGCCTGGCCTTCGACGCCCTGAAGCGCGCCAAGGCCGAGGGCACCGACGTGCTCCTGATCGACACCGCCGGCCGGCTCCAGAACAAGGCCGGCCTGATGGCGGAGCTCGAGAAGATCATCCGCGTGCTGCGCAAGAGCGACCCGGAAGCGCCGCACGCCACGCTGCTGGTGCTCGACGCCACCGTCGGCCAGAACGCGCTGTCGCAGGTCGAGCTGTTCTCCAAGGCCGCGCCGGTCTCGGGCCTGGTGATGACCAAGCTCGACGGCACCGCGCGCGGCGGCATCCTGATCGCGCTCGCCGCGAAGTTCGGCCTACCGGTCCACTTCATCGGCGTCGGCGAGGGCGTCGACGACCTGGAGCCGTTCGCGGCACGGGACTTCGCGCGGGCGATCGCGGGGTTGGAGAAGGGCTGAGGCCGATCGCCTCCGGTAGACCTCACCATTCCCCGTCGATAGAGACGCCCTGACGTGACGGACCGTTCGGGGACGTGACGGACCGCTCGGATTCCCTGGCCAGACGCATGCAGATCGAATCCGTCCCCCCGCACCGCCACCTGCCGCCGGCCCTGAAGCTCGCCCTGGAGATGGGGCCGCTGGTGATCTTCTTCCTCGGCAACGCCTATGCCGAGCGCTTCGGCGTCGCCGCCGATCAGAAGCTGTTCGTGGCGACCGGGGTGTTCATCGCGGCGACGGTGCTGGCGCTCGCCGTGCACTTCGCCCTGGTGCGCCGGCTGCCGATCATGCCGATGGTCTCGGGCGTGGTGGTGGTCGTGTTCGGCGGGTTGACCCTCTATCTGCAGGACAAGACCTTCATCATGGTGAAGCCCACCATCGTGAACACCCTGTTCGGCCTGGTGCTGCTCGGCGGGCTCGCCTTCGGCAAGTCCCTGCTCTCGGTGGTGCTCGACTCGGTGTTCTCGCTCACCGAGGAGGGATGGCGGAAGCTGACCTTCCGCTGGGGCCTGTTCTTCCTCGCGCTGGCACTGATCAACGAGGTGGTGTGGCGGACCCAGAGCGAGGATTTCTGGGTGAACTTCAAGGTCTTCGGCATCATGCCGCTGACCGTGGTGTTCGCGCTGGCCCAGACGCCCCTGCTCACGCGCTACGAGCGCAAGAAGACCGACGCTTGAATCGGGCGCAAGCCGAACCGGCGCCGCCGGCTCGGCGGACGGCCCGCCCGGGCCGGTGAGGACCGTCCCTTCCTACTTCGCGGCCACCTTCCCGGCCGCCCGGATCTTGGCGATCACGTCCGCGAGGTTCTCCGGCGTGACGATGCCGACGAGCTTGTCGCGGATCACGCCGTCCGGGCCGATGATGAAGGTCTCGGGCACGCCGTAGACCCCGAAATCGATGCCGACGCGGCCGGTTTCGTCGTGGCCCACCGCCTGGAACGGGACGCCGTTCTTGGCGAGGAAGCGGCGCCCGTTCTCGGCCGCGTCCTTGTAGTCGATCCCGACGAGCCGGATGCCGGGCTCGCGCGCCAGCCGCATCAGCATCGGATGCTCGACCTGGCACGGCGCGCACCACGAGGCCCAGACGTTGAGCACCGTGACGCCGCCCTTCAGGTCGGCGCTCGACAGGCCCGGCACCGGCTTGCCGTCCGCGGTCAGGCCGGGCACCGCCGGGAGCGCGAAGCTCGGCACCGGCTTGCCGATCAGCGCGGAGGGGAGGGCGGCCGGATCGACGCCGGAGCGCAGGCGCAGGAAGAACACGCCGGCCAGCACCGCGAAGGCCAGCACCGGGACGACGACGAGGAGCGAGCGGCGGACCGGCTCCGGAGGGGCCTCGACGCTCACCGGCGATCCTCCGGCTGGAGCTGGGCCAGCGCCCGCCTCTGGGCCCGCCGGTCGCGGATCGCGTTGAGGACGAGGGCCGCCATCACCAGGGCGGTGAACGCGTAGGAGGCGAGGATGAAGCCGCCGTGGCTGCCGAGGTCGAAGGTCATGGGTTCAGGCGATCCGGATCGGTTTCATGCGTGGGCCGCCCGCTCGAGGGCGGCGACGTCCAGCTTGATCATGCCCTGCATGGCCGAGAAGACCCTGGCGGACACGGCGGGGTCCGGGTCGGCCAGGAGGCGGGGAAGCACCTCCGGCACAACCTGCCAGGGAATGCCCCAGCGGTCGCGGAGCCAGCCGCACATGATCGCGGTGCCGCCGTCGGCGGTCAGGCCCGCCCAGAGCCGGTCGACCTCGGCCTGATCGGCGCAGGAGACGGAGATCGACGCCGCCGTGCCGTACTCGACCGGCGTGCCGCCGTTCAGCGCCTGGAAGCTCTGGCCGCCGAGGGTGAACGCGACGAGGATCACGTCGCCCGCGGCGCCGCCCGGCCACGCGCTCGGCGCGCGCTGGATGTGATCGATGCGGGAATCGGGCACGAGCCCGACATAGCGGCGCACCGCCGCCTCCGCATCGGTGCCGAACCAGAGGCAGGTTCTCACCGTCTTCATGGGCCGCGTCTCCTTCCGGGATGCGGGGCGCGCCGCACGCGGGCGCGTCTCGCGATCAGACGGCCTGGCCGAGCGGCAGGTCGCGCCCGGCGTCCGAGGTCGACACGGTCGACCCGGCATCGAGGCGCTCGGCCTCGCGGATCGTCAGGGTCCGCACGCGCCGGCGCATGATCTCGGTCCGCATGGCATAGAGGTGCAGGGTGGTGCCGCCGAGGGTGGCGGCGCCGATCATCACCAGCAGCGGGTAGAGCATCGACGGGTCGATGGTCGAGCCGCCCATGCGCAGGATCGAGGCCGGCTGGTGCAGGGTCGACCACCAGTTCACCGAGAACTTGATGATCGGCAGGTTGATCGCGCCGACGAGCGTCAGGATCGCGACGGAGCGGGCGGCCCGGTTCGGGTCCTCCATCGTCCGCCACAGGGCGATGATGCCGCAGTAGATCAGGAACAGGATCAGCATCGAGGTGAGCCGCGCGTCCCAGACCCAGTAGGTGCCCCACATCGGCTTGCCCCAGAGCGAGCCGGTGACGAGGCAGATCAGGGTGAAGGCCGCCCCGATCGGCGCGGCGGCGCGCTGCGCCACGTCGGCGAGCGGATGGCGCCAGACCAGGGTGCCGATCGCCGACAGGCTCATCGACGCGTAGAAGAACACCCCGAGCCAGGCCGCCGGCACGTGGATGAACATGATCCGCACGGTCTCGCCCTGCTGGTAGTCGGGCGGGGCGACGAACCAGGACAGGTAGAGCCCGAGCGCGAGGATCGCGGTCGAGATCGCGGCGAGCCACGGCACCAGCGTGCCGGACCAGCGCATGAAGTGACTCGGGTTGGACAGGCGCGTCCACAGGGGCGTCGACATGGGCGATGTCTTAGCCCGGGGTGCGGTGCAGCGGCAATGCGCACGTCTGGCGCAGCCTCGCTCGGCGCGGGCACCGGCGGCATGAGCCCTCGACGCGCGCAGGCGTCGATGTCGCCGCATGCGCCGTCCGGTGAGCCCGGTCGGCCGACGCGGCGATCGATCACCTCGGCAAGCCGCCGATCCGTCGTGCGGCGTCGCAGGGTGGAACGGTCATTCGCACTCGGAGAGGACGAGCTTGCAGCTGGGGCACTTGTCGAAGGCCATCTCCTTGGCGGCGGCCTCGGTCCGGCCCCAGCCCACGCCGTAGGTGGTGCGATTGGAGACGTAGGCGCCGCAGGCGTCGAAGCGGGCGACGACCTTGCAGTTGTCGTTGCCCATCTTGGCGCATTGGCGCATCGCGGCGGCGCCCGCGGCCTCGCGCGAATCGCCCCAGCCGATGCCGTAGCCCTCGTCGCCGGCCTTCTGGCCCTCCTCGGTGTCCACGGCGAAGGCGCCGGCCGCGGCGGCGGGAGCGGTCGCGAGGAGCGTCAGGAGCAGCGCGGACATCAGGGTCTTCATCGTTACGTCCCCATCGAGCTTGACAGGGCGGCCGAACCCGTCGCGCCGCCGCTGCCAGCCGTCTGATAAGGCAGTGCGGCGCAAAGGAAATTGCACGACCGTTCCGATCTCTTGTGCGAGCGTCCCGCCCTCTATTCCGACCAGCGCAGGGCCGCCGCCGCCGCGAAGGTGCCGACCAGCGCGGCGATCAGGCTGAGGCCGGACAGGATCATCAGCGGGGTGGCGAAGGGGACGGTGCCGCCGAGGGCCGACTGCGCGGCCGAGACGCCGAAGATCAGCGTCGGGATCATCAAGGGCAGCACCAGCACGGCGAGGATCAGGCCGCCCCGGCGGATCGAGGCGGTGAGCGCCGCGCCGACCGCGCCGACGAAGGTCAGCGCCGGCGTGCCGACGAGCAGCGTCAGGGCGGTCGCGGCCATGGCGGTCCCGTCGAGCGCGACGAGCAGGCCGAACAGCGGCGAGGCCAGCGCCAGGGGCAGCCCGGTGGTGATCCAGTGCGCGATCACCTTGGCCAGCACCACGATCTCGAGCGGCACCGGCGCGGCGGTCATCAGGTCCAGCGAGCCGTCCTCCTCGTCGGCCTGAAACAGCCGGTCGAGGCCGATCAGCGTCGCCAGCACCGCCGAGAGCCAGAGGATGGCCGGGCCGATCCGCGAAAGCAGGTTGAGGTCCGGCCCGAGGGCGAACGGCACCAGCGCCACGATCATCAGGAAGAAGACCAGCGACAGCATGCCCGACCCGCCGACGCGGGAGGCCAGCGTCAGGTCGCGGGCGACGAGGGCTGCGAGGATGCGGATCACGCCCACGCCTCCTCCGCGTCGTCCGCCGGCTCGGGCGCCCGCGGGGCGGCCTGCGCGATGTGGAGGTTGCGCGCGTCCTCGAGCCCGAGGGCCTGGTGGGTGGCGGCGATGACGAGGCCGCCGGCCGCCCGGTGCTCGGCCATCAGCCCGGCGAGCACGCCCTGCGAGGCGGTGTCGAGGGCGGCCGTCGGCTCGTCGAGGAGCCAGAGCGGGCGCGCGCAGACGAGGAGCCGCGCCAGCGCCACCCGCCGCCGCTGCCCGGCGGACAGGTAGGCGACCGGCAGGTCGAGCGCGTGGGCGAGGCCGAGCCGGTCGAGCGCCGCCCGCGGGCTCAGCCGCTTCGTCCCGAGAAGGCTTTGCGCGAAGGCGAGGTTCTCGGCCGCCGTCAGGCTGCTCTTCAGCCCGTCGCGATGGCCGACGGCGTGCAGGCACTCGGGCAGGGCCGCCTCGCCCATGTCGTGGACGGTGAGCCGGCCCGAATCCGGCCGCAGCCGCCCGGACAGGATCGCGAGCAGGCTCGACTTGCCCGCGCCGTTGCGGCCGGTGACGGTGATCGCCTCGCCCGGGCCGATGGCGAAGGTCAGCCCGGAGAAGATTTTTCGCCCCGAGCGGCGGCAGCAGAGGGCATCGACGGTCAGCCGCACGAAGGTTGCCTGTTCAGAGAATGAAACGCTTCGATCTACCGGTAGATCGCGCGCCGGTGGCCGATCCGTACCACGACGACCCTGACGGTCGCGTCGTCGATCGCAGCGATGATCCGGTAATCGCCGACCCAATATTTCCAGAGGCCGCCCAGCCGCGAACCTTTGAGCGCCTCACCGAGGCTTCTCGGATCGTCCAGGGGCGACAGGCGATCCCGCAGGAAACGGAGAATCCGCGCGGCGGCCTCACGATCGAGCCTATCGAGTTCGCGTTCCGCGGACCGTTCGAACTCAATCCGACAAGCCATGCCGATCCATCACCGCCTGCAGCGTGACGGTCCGGCTCTCGCCGCTTTTCAGAGCTGCGACCCGGCTCTCCGCGAGCTCGACGTCCTCGATCTCGTCGAGGTGGTCCTGGATCGCCTCACGCACGTGATCGTACGCGCTGCGGCCGGTGCGTCGGGCCAGGGCGTCGAGGCGGCGTTCGATCTCCGGCGGCAGGTCGAGGGCGAGCATGGAAGTCTCCGAGGCGCGTCAGGCTTACGATGGCGGCGCGCATCCGTCCATTCTCGGCACCAAGCCCTCTTGCACGACGAGCCCACGGCACCCGCGCCGCCTTGCCCGATTGCGCAAGACGAAGGAGCCGCGCAACCTCACCGTCATCGGGCAAGCGGCGTTCCGCGATCGTGGGACGCCGGGACGCACCGCCGACACGGAGGATGTCGCCATGACCAAGCCGTCGCAATCCGCGAAGCTGCGCGTGAACGACCCGCGGGTCCGCACCGAAGCCGAGATGGCCCGGGATCCCGACGCGCTCGCCGGCCGCGCGATGGTGGAGGCGCGGGTCGCGCGCTGCACCGCGGACGAGCAGGCCGCGTTCTGGGCGGCGGTGCGGCGCTGCTTCGGCGGCCCGGCGCCGGAAGCCGCCGCCTGAGCCGGACGGGACCGAGGACGCGGGCGGACAGCCTCGCGGCACTGTCACCCGCGACCCGGTAGCGGGCAGATTCGAATCGTTCTATACGGTCCCCAGGCTGCGCCGCGCGACCTTCGAGCGTCCAATTCGCTCCTCGCGCACCCTCCTGCCCGGGCACCCCCGGGGCGGCGCGCGCTCCCTGCGAGCGCAGTCAGGCCGAACACCGGTTTCGTGGCGCGGGTTATGCCTGCGCGTGTTCGACAAACGCCAGCGAGGATCAGACCAGCCGTGGCTTCCATCGACAGCTTCAAGTCCCGACAGACGCTTCAGGCGGCGGGCAAGACCTACACCTACTACTCGATCCCCGAGGCCGAGAAGAACGGGCTCGCCAACTCCACGGCCCTGCCGTTCTCGATGAAGGTGATCCTCGAGAACCTCCTGCGCTACGAGGACGACCGTTCGGTCAGGAAGGGCGACATCGAGGCGACGGTCGCCTGGGTCGACAACCGCGGCAAGACCGAGACCGAGATCGCCTTCCGCCCCTCCCGCGTGCTGATGCAGGACTTCACCGGCGTGCCCGCCGTCGTCGACCTCGCCGCGATGCGCGACGCGATGGTGGCCCTCGGCGGCGACCCGCAGAAGATCAACCCGCTGGTGCCGGTCGACCTCGTGATCGACCATTCGGTGATCGTCGACGAGTTCGGCACGCCGAAGGCGCTGGCCGACAACGTCGCGCTGGAATACGAGCGCAACGGCGAGCGCTACACCTTCCTCAAGTGGGGCCAGTCGGCGTTCGACAACTTCTCCGTGGTCCCGCCCGGCACCGGCATCTGCCACCAGGTCAACCTCGAGTACCTGTCGCAGACCGTGTGGACGAAGCGGGACCCCGACGCCTCGGACGGCTCCGAGATCGCCTATCCCGACTCGCTCGTCGGCACCGATTCGCACACCACCATGGTCAACGGCATGGCCGTGCTCGGCTGGGGCGTCGGCGGCATCGAGGCGGAAGCCGCGATGCTCGGCCAGCCGCTGTCCATGCTGATCCCCGAGGTCGTCGGCTTCAAGCTCTCCGGCAAGCTGCCCGAGGGCACCACCGCCACCGACCTCGTGCTCACCGTCACGCAGATGCTGCGCAAGAAGGGCGTGGTCGGCAAGTTCGTGGAGTTCTACGGCCCCGGCCTCGACGAGATGGCGGTGGCCGACCGCGCCACGATCTCGAACATGGCGCCCGAATACGGCGCGACCTGCGGCTTCTTCCCGATCGACCGCAAGACCATCGACTTCCTGAAGGTCACCGGCCGCACCGACGAGCGCATCGCGCTGGTCGAGGCCTACGCCAAGGCGCAGGGCATGTGGCGCGACGCCCAGACCCCCGACCCGGTCTTCACCGACACGCTCGCGCTCGACATGGGCGACGTGCGGCCCTCGCTCGCCGGCCCCAAGCGCCCGCAGGACCGGGTGCTGCTCGACGCCGCCAAGCCCGGCTTCGCCGGCTCGATGGAGACCGAGTTCCGCAAGGCGGCCGACATCGCCAAGCGCTACCCGGTGGAGGGCGCGAACTACGACATCGGCCACGGCGACGTAGTGATCGCGGCGATCACGAGCTGCACCAACACCTCGAACCCGTCGGTGATGATCGGCGCCGGGCTGCTGGCCCGCAACGCGGTGGCCAAGGGCCTGCGCTCGAAGCCCTGGGTGAAGACCTCGCTGGCGCCGGGCTCGCAGGTCGTCGCCGAGTACCTCGAGAAGGCCGGGCTGCAGCAGCCGCTCGATGCGCTGGGCTTCAACCTCGTCGGCTTCGGCTGCACCACCTGCATCGGCAATTCCGGCCCGCTGCCGGCCGCGATCTCGAAGGCGATCAACGACAACGACGTCGTGGCCGCGGCGGTGCTCTCGGGCAACCGCAACTTCGAGGGCCGCGTGAACCCCGACGTGCGGGCGAACTACCTCGCCTCGCCGCCGCTCGTCGTCGCCTACGCCCTCGCCGGCTCGATGCAGATCGACATCACCACCGAGCCGCTCGGCACCGGCTCGGACGGCCAGCCGGTCTACCTCAAGGACATCTGGCCGACGACGGCTGAGGTGGCGCAGTTCATCGAGGCGAACATCACCTCGGCGCTGTTCAAGTCGCGCTATGCCGACGTCTTCACCGGCGACGCGAACTGGCAGGGGGTCGAGGTCACCGAGGCCGAGACCTTCGCCTGGAACGGCGGCTCCACCTACGTGCAGAACCCGCCCTACTTCGAGGGGATGCAGAAGGAGCCGGCGCCGATCACCGACATCCAGGACGCCCGCATCCTCGGCCTGTTCCTCGACTCGATCACCACCGATCACATCTCGCCGGCCGGCAACATCCGCGCGGCCTCGCCCGCCGGCGCCTACCTGCAGGAGCATCAGGTCCGGGTGCAGGACTTCAACCAGTACGGCACCCGCCGCGGCAACCACCAGGTGATGATGCGCGGCACCTTCGCCAACATCCGCATCAAGAACCAGATGGTGCGCGATCCCGCCGGCCAGGTGGTCGAGGGCGGCTGGACCCTGTTCCAGCCCTCGGGCGAGCAGATGTACATCTACGACGCGGCGCAGAGATACGCCGAGGCCGGCACCCCGCTCGTGGTCTTCGCGGGCAAGGAGTACGGCACCGGCTCGTCGCGCGACTGGGCGGCCAAGGGCACGAAGCTGCTCGGCGTGCGCGCCGTCGTGGCCGAGAGCTTCGAGCGCATCCACCGCTCGAACCTCGTCGGCATGGGCGTGGTGCCGCTGGTGTTCCAGGGCGAGACCTCGTGGGCCTCGCTCGGGCTCAAGGGCGACGAGACCGTCACGATCAAGGGCCTCGCCGGCGAGTTGAAGCCGCGCCAGACCCTGACGGCCGAGATCACCGCGGCCGACGGCACCAAGCAGGAGGTGCCGCTGACCTGCCGCATCGATACGCTGGACGAGCTGGAATACTTCCGCAACGGCGGGATCCTGCCCTACGTGCTGCGCTCGCTCGCAGCCTGAAGCTCGGGTCGGGCGGCCCTCGGGTCGCCCGGCCTCACGACCCGTCGTCGAGCCGCCGCGGGTCCGTCCCGCGGCGGCTCTTTTCATGCGGTGCGTGCCGGTCGGATCAGGCGGCCGCCTGCGCCGCGTCGAACGCCGCCGCGAAGGCGGCGCCGGGCCGCGCGGTGCAACGATCGACCCAGGCATCGATGGCCGGCACGCCGGGCTTGCCGAACCACGCGAAGGGCGAGTGCAGCAGCAGGTCGACCGCGGTGAAGCGGTCCCCGAGCAGGAACGGGCCGCCGGCGAGTGCGGAGGCCAGGCGTGCCCTGGCCTCCGCGCCGTTCCGGAACGTCTGCGTCAGGAACGGGTGATCCAGCCCGGCGGCCTCGACGACCAGAACCGGCTCCAGCACGCCCGCGTACCAGGCGAGCCACCCGAGATAGGCGCCGCGCTGCCTGTGCCCGTGGGGGACGGCGAGCCCGGACTTCGGGAACAGCTCGGCGAGGTACTGCACGATGGCGCTCGATTCGCGGACCAGCGTGCCGTCGTGGTCGAGCAGCGGCACCTTGCCCTCGGGATGCGGGTTGCCGGGATCGCGGATCCCCGACCCGTCCCTGCGCGGGATGGTCACCCGCTCGATCCGGACGTCGTCGAGGGCGTCGAGCTCCTTGAGCAGGGCGACGATGCGGGTCGAGCGGCTGTTGGGGGAATGGTAGAGCGTGATCACGGCGATCTCCTGCTGGCGGGTCGGCAGGGGATGGTCTAGCCAAGGTCTCCTGCCAGTTTCCGTCAGTTGCACGATGGCCCGAGCCGACCGGCTGCTCCGACTGCTGCATGCGATGCGCGTCCTGCCGGCGCCGGTGACGGCGGCCCGGCTGGCCGAGGAGACCGGGGTGTCGTTGCGCTCGATCTATCGCGACATCGACAGCCTGCGCACGGCCGGCGCCGGGATCGAGGGCGAGCGCGGCTACGGCTATCGCCTCGTCGAGGACGTCGCGCTGCCGCCGCAGACCTTCGACCGGATCGAGATCGAGGCCCTGGTGCTGGGTCTCGGTGAGGTCCGCCACATGGGCGACCCGGCGCTCGCGGAGGCCGCCGCCTCGGTGCTGGCGAAGGTCGCGGCAACGCTGTCCGACCGGCGCGAGCAGCACCTGCTCCACGCGGTGTCGCAGGTCCGCCGCTTCGGGACGCGCTACCCGGCGACCTTCGACATGACGACGATCCGCACCGGGTGCTGGCGCGAGGAGGCGGTGACCATCCGCTATGCCGACAAGGACGGAGCGACGACCGTGCGGACGATCCTGCCCCTCTCCATCGTCTACCTCGACGACAAGATGACGGTGCTGGCCTGGTGCTGCCTGCGCGCGGCGTTCCGCATGTTCCGCGCCGACCGCATCGCGGCGGCGGAACCGGCCGGCACCAGCTTCCGCCCGCGACGGGTGGCGTTGCTGCGCAGCTACGTCGCCGAGCTCGGCCGCCGCGGATGATGCGGGCCGGGCGCGCCGGCCGGGCGATGCGCGTCTGAGCCAGAAATAAGAGCCGGCGACCGCGAATAGATTGTGCGCAAGGGTGTTTTGCGGCCGCCGCCGCCCCATAACCTTCCGACCACAACCGGGAGATGCCCCATGAAGACCCTGAATGTCCTCGCCCTTGCCGGCCTGATGACCCTGTCCGGCGCCGCCTTCTCGGCCCAGGCGCTGGAGCGCGTCCGCGGCACGATCGAGAAGGCCGACGGCGGCATGGTGACGATCAAGACCGTCGACGGCGCGACCGAGACCGTCGACGTCGGCGGCGCCAAGTTCGCCTGGGTGGTGAAGTCGAGCCTCGACCAGATCAAGGACGGCGTCTTCATCGGCACCGCGACCAAGGGCGAGAACCCGATGACGGCGCTCGAGGTGGTGCTGTTCCCCGAGTCGATGCGCGGCACCGGCGAGGGCCATTACGGCTGGGATTCGATCACCGACCACACCGCCGCGGGCGGCACGGCGGTGAAGAGCTCGATGACCAACGGCACCGTCAAGGCCGAGTCGGGCACGCCGCGCGTCAAGAGCGCGATGACCAACGGCACGGTGAAGGCCGACACGGCCGGCGCCTCCGGCACCAAGACGCTGACCGTCGGCTACGGCAAGGACGGTGCGGCCAAGACCATCGAGGTGCCGCCGACCGCGCCGATCGTCGCCTTCGAGCCGGCCGACAAGGCGATCCTGATGCCCGGATCGAAGATCTTCGCCGTGGTCGACAAGGCCGGATCGAAGATCGAGGGCAAGCTGATCGCCGTCGGCAAGGACGGCCTCACCCCGCCGATGTGATCCCGGGCGCCGGCGGCACGCGGGTCCGTGCCGCCGCGCCTGACTGGTCATGTCCGAACGGCCGCGGGATCTCGGATCCCGCGGCCGTTCGCATGTCAGGGGGCCTTCGCGTCCGCGCCGACCGTGAACTCGCGCCACAGCAGCATCAGCGCCGCCATCACCGCCGGGCCGAGGAACAGGCCGAGCAGGTGGAAGGTCTCGACCCCGCCGAGGATACCAAGCAGCACCCACAGGAACGGCAGCTTGGTCGTGCCGCCGATGAGCGCCGGGCGCACGAAGTGGTCGGCCACGAACGTCACGACGAAGCCGGCCACGGCCACGATCACCGCCGCCTTCACCGAGCCGGCGGCCACCAGCAGCAGCGCCGCGATGGCGATGGCGAGCGCGGCGCCGAACGGGATCATCGCGGCGACCGCGGTGAACGCGCCGAGCAGCACCGGGTGCGGCACGCCGGCGAAGTAGTAGACGATGCCGAGCACGACGCCCTCGCCGAGGCCGACGAGGACGAGGCCGTCGACCGTGCCGTGCACCGAGGCGACCATCTGCCGGCCGACCCGCTCGCCGCGCGGCCCGAACAGGCGGTTGCAGGCGACGAGGACCTGATCGCGGATGGTGCGGCCGTCGCGGAACAGGAAGAACAGCGCGACCAGGCTGAAGCCGAACAGCACGACGCGGTGCACGACCTCCTTGCCGACGTTGCGCGACACCCCGATCACCGAATCGTTGTCGAGCCTGCGCAGCATGTCGGAGCCGGCATCCGGATGGCTGAGGTTGGCGCTCCACCACGCCGAGGCCTGCGCCGCGCCGTAGGGCAGGTGGTTGACGACGTCCGGCACCGGAATGCCGTCCTTCTCGGCCGCGCGCACGAAGTCGAGGACGTCGTGCGCCTCGCGCGCCGCCTGGATGCCGAGGACGACGAGCGGCGCGAGGAAGACGAGGGCGACGAGGAGCGTCGCGACGAGCGGGAGCACGACGTTGTGTCCGCCCGGCGGGAAGCGCCGCTCGACGCGCACGTAGAGCGGCCACAGCGCGATCGCGAGCACCACCGCCCAGGCCAGCGCCGGCAGGAAGCCGGACAGGATCCAGAGCCCGAGGGCGGCGAGCGCCAGCACCAGCACGACGCGGGCGACGCCCTGGCCCCTGGCCTTCTCCACCGGCGGAAGCGGCGGCGCGTGTTCGGTGCGAAGCGTCTGGTCCATCAGGCGGGTCCTCCGGCGCGATCCGCCGCGCGCTCATGTAGGCCGCCGCGGGACCTTTGCCATACGCGGAATCCGGGCCCCGGGGGCGGCACGGTTGCCGGGCCGGACCCCCTCGTGTAGAGGTCGCGGCCACATGACGGGGCGGCGCGCGGCGCCCTCCGCCACTGGGCCGTGCGGATGGGGGCGCCGCGTCGAGCACCGGCGGCGGCCCGTCGCACCAATCCCGATTCGGCGAGAACGCATGTCAGACCAGCCCAGCACCGGCACCGCCACCTTCGAGCGCGTGGCCGATATCATCGCCGACACCGCCGACATCCCGCGCGAGAAGATCACGCCCGAGAGCCACGCGATCGACGATCTCGGCATCGACAGCCTCGCCTTCCTCGACATCGCGTTCGCCGTCGACAAGGCCTTCGGGATCAAGCTGCCGCTCGAGCGCTGGACCCAGGAAGTCAACGAGGGCAAGGTCCCGGCCGAGGAGTACTTCGTGCTGAAGAACCTCTGCGCCCGCATCGACGCGCTGGTCGCGGAGAAGGCCGCCAAGGTCTGATCCCGGGGTCTCGGCACCGAGACCGGCACCGGCAAGACCCGGGCGGCGACGCCCGGACCGAACGACCCTCCGAAAGCCTGCGGATCGGCAGCCCATGCGCCTCGAATATTTCGAGATGATCGATTCCGTGGTGAGCCTCGACCGCGCCGCCGGCCGGATCGAGGCCCTGGCCCAGGTGCCGATGGAGAGCCCGGTCTTCGAAGGGCACTTCCCCGGCCATCCGCTGGTTCCTGGCGTGCTGCTCACCGAGACGATGGCGCAGGCCTCGGGCTACCTCGTGCTCGCGCACCTGAACTTCGCGCAGATGCCGTTCCTGATGGCGGTGGACAAGGCGCGCTTCCGCTCCTTCGTCGGCCCCGGGGCGACGCTCAGCGTCACCGCGAGCCTGGAGCATGACGGCTCGGGCTACGCCGTGACCAAGGCCGCGATCCGCCACGACGGCAAGCTCCTGGCCGATGCCGAGCTCCGCTTCCGCACCATGCCGTTCCCGGACGGGCTCGACGCGCTGATGCGCGCGCGCACCGCGAAGATCGGCCTGGTGATGGACGGGGATCCGGCGGAGGCCCCGGCAGGAGAACCCGCATGAGCCGCGCCGTCGTCGTCACCGGGATCGGCCTCGTCTCCTGTGCCGGCGAGGGCTTGGCCGCCCATCTCGACGCGCTCGCGGCCGGCACGCCGCCGCGGACCGACGCGACGACGTTCGCGCCCTATCCCGTCCACCCGGCGCCGGCGCTCGCCTGGGACGGTCAGATCCCGAAGAAGTCCGACCAGCGGCAGATGGAGGCGTGGCAGCGCCTCGGCGTCTACGCCGCCGGGCTCGCCCTCGACTCGGCCGGCGTGAAGGACGACGCCGCCTTCAAGCAGGCGCTCCACCTCGTGGTCGCGGCCGGCGGCGGCGAGCGCGACTACGCGGTCGACGGGGCGATCCTCACCGGCCTGCGCGATGCCGCCGATCCCGGCGCCTATCTCAACGAACGGTTGCAGAACGACCTGCGGCCGACGCTGTTCCTGGCGCAGCTCTCGAACCTGCTCGCCGGCAACATCGCCATCGTCCACGGCGTCAGCGGCGCGTCGCGCACCTTCATGGGCGAGGAGGCGGCCGGCGTGGACGCGCTGCGCATCGGCCAGGCGCGGATCGCCTCCGGCCAGATCGACGCGATGCTGGTCGGCGGGTCCTACAGCGCCGAGCGGCCGGACGTGATGGTCGTCCACGAGATGGGCGGCTTCCTGCGCAAGCCCGACTACGCGGCGGTCTTCGCCCGCGAGGACGCACCCGGGTTCATCCTGGGCAGCTGCGCGGCCTTCCTGATGCTCGAAGCCGCCGAGACCGCCGCGGCCCGTGGGGCGCGGGCGCTCGCCCGCCTCGGGCCGGTCGCGAGCGACCGCACCCGGCGCGCGCCCGGCAGCGTCTCGACCAGCCTCGACGCCCTGTGGCGGCAGGCCGGGATCGGGCAGGCGCAAGCGGTCGTCTCCGGCGCCACCGGCGTCGCGGCGATCACCGGCGAGGAGCACGCGCGCCTGTCCGCCCTGGCGCCCGACCGGCCGGTCCATGCGCTGGGCGACCTGATCGGCCACGGCCTCGAGGTGACGGCGCCGTTCGGGGCCGCCCTGGCCGCCGGGCTCGTGGCCGATCGCGGCCTGTCGGAGGTCGCGGTCACCGCCGTGGGCCACCGCCGCGGCGAGGGCGTTCTGCGCCTGATGGCCGTCTGAGCGGCGGCCGTCGTGACAGTCTCCCCGATGCGCCTTCGGCAAGGGCCACTCCGACCCGCCGCCTCATCCTGAGGCGCCCGCCTCGGCGGCCCTCGAAGGAGGCCTCCCGCCGACGCGCGATCCCTCAAGGTCTCCTTCGAGGTCTCCTTCGCGGCGGCTCGCGCCGCGCCTCAGGATCAGGGGGGGAATGGGAGTCGGCCGCCACGGGTCGACCGCTTCGTCCCTGCTTTCCGGTCCTACTTCGCCGCCGTCGTCAGCGGGCAGCCGCTGGCCTCGGCGGTGGCGAAGGCCTCCGGTCCGGGCACGGTGGCGAGCTTCCTGTAGAGGTCCCACTCGCCCTTGGATTCGGCGGGCTTCTTGACCTCGAACAGGTACATGTCGTGGACCATGCGCCCGTTCGGCAGCACCTTGCCGCCCTTGGCGAAGACGTCGTCGACCGGCATCGTGTGCAGCAGCGTGTTGACCGCCTCGGTCTCGTCGGTCCCGGCGGCCTTCACCGCCTTGAGGTATTGCAGCACCGCCGAATAGGTGCCGACGTGGATCATGTTGGGCATCTTGCCGGTGCGCTTCATGAAGCGCTGCCCGAAGGCGCGGGTCTCGTCGGTGAGGTCCCAGTACCAGCCCTCGGTGAGCGTCAGGCCCTGCGCGACCTTGAGGCTGAGGCCCTTCACCTCCGCCAGGGTGAACAGCAGCGCCGCGAGCCGCTGCCCGCCCTCGACGATGCCGAACTCGGCGGCCTGCTTGATGCTGTTGGAGGTGTCGAGGCCGGCATTGGCCAGCCCGATCACCTTGGCGCCGGAGCCCTGCGCCTGGAGCAGAAACGAGGAGAAGTCCTGCGCCGAGAGGGGGTGGCGGACGTTGCCCAGCACCTTGCCGCCCTTCGAGGTGACGTAGCGGGCGATCTCGGCTTCCAGCGAGTAGCCGAAGGCGTAGTCGGCGGTCAGCATGAACCAGGTGTCGCCGCCCTGCTGCACCAGGGCGCCGCCGGTGCCGACCGCGAGCGCGTGGGTGTCGTAGGCCCAGTGATAGCCGTAGGGCGTGCAGGCCTTGCCGGTGAGGTCGGCGGTGGCCGCGCCGGTGGTGATGGTGATCTTGCGCTTGTCCTTCGACAGGCCCTGGACCGCGAGCGCCACCGACGAGGTCGTCAGCTCCATGATCGCGTCGACGTTGTCGCGGTCGTACCATTGCCGCGCGATGCCCGACGCGATGTCGGGCTTGTTCTGGTGGTCGGCGGAGACGAGCTCGATCGGCGTCCCGTTCATCGAGCCGCCGAAATCCTCAACCGCCATCCGAGCCGCCTCGATCGAGGAGCGGCCGCCGAACTCGGCGTAGGTGCCGGACTGGTCGTTGAGGATGCCGATCTTCACGACCCCGTCCGAGAAGCCCTGCGCGGCGGCGGGTGCGGCGGGTGCGGCGAGCGCGGCGAGCGCGACCGCCAGCGCGAGACGGACCTGTCCCTTGGTCATGCGTATCCTCCCGGAAGACGTGATCTTGTCGATCGGCCGCCGTTCGGGCGGTCCGGGGCGCATGCTAGGCGAAGGGCGGCCGCGCAACCACGGCGGGCGTCGCCCTCCGTGTTACGCTTTGCGCGGAGCTTCATTCTCGAGGAAGGGGCGGAGCGCCGCGAGGGTCGCGGCCGGGTTCTCCTCGGCCAGGAAGTGGCCGGACTCGATCTCGGCGCCGACCGCGTTCGGCGCCAGCGTCCGCTGCCACGCCGCGAGCGCCGTCTCCGGCTTGTCGCGATCCAGGTAGCGGCTGCTGGCGAGAACGAGGACCGGCATCGCCAAGGTCCGCCCGGCGGCGATGTCGGCCCGGTCGGCCGCGCGGTCGGGGCCGGCGCCCGCGCGGTAATCCTCGCACATCGCATGGATGCGCTCGGGCACGGACCAGGCCTGGGCATAGAGGTCGAGCGCGCGCGGGTCGAACGCCGAGAGGTCCTTGGCCGACGTCCAGCTGGCGATCAGCGTCCGGAAATAGCCGTCGGGATCCCTGCCGATCGCGGTCTCCGGGTTCGGGGCCGGCTCGGCGAGGAACGGCCAGTGCGGGTTGGCGCCCGGCGCGGCCTCGATCCGCTCCCACTGGACCGCCGTCGGCACGACGTCGAGCAGCGCGAGCGTCGAGACGCGGGCGGGCTGGTCCAGGGCGAGGCGGTAGGCCACCCGCGCGCCGCGATCGTGCCCGGCGAGCGCGAAGCGGACATGGCCGATCCGCTCCATCAGCGCGACGATGGCGGCGCCGATCCGGCGCTTGGAGTAGCCGTCGTGGGCCGGATCGCCCTCTGGAGCGGCCGACCAGCCGTAGCCCGGCAGGTCGAGGCAGATCACGCGGTGGTCGCGGGCGAGGTCGGGGGCGATGCGGTGCCAGAGCGCGTGGCTCTGCGGGAAGCCGTGGAGCAGCAGGAGCGGCGGTGCATCCGCCGGGCCGCCGACGCGGGCGAAGGCCTTGCCCCAGGCGGCCTCGGTCCACAGCGCCTCGAACCCGGGAAACAGATCGTCGCCACCGCTCGACATGGGCCTTGCTCCAACCTTCGCCGATCGCGACCCGCGGGTGGCGGCGTCGCGCGCCAGCGTCAAACGCGCTCAGGGGCGTCGGGCTCCGGCGGCGATGCGCCCACGCGCGGCAGGGAATGCGAATAAAATCTTAATCCCTGTCGTGGAGGGTCGCATCACGACTGATGGTGCCCGAATGCCCGTTCAAACCCTGGAAGAGCTCGCGAGGATCGACTCCGACTGGGTCTGGCAGACCGATGCCGCGCAGAACTTCACCTATCTGTCTCCCGAGGTGGAACGCTTCCTCGGCCGAACCGCCGGCGCGCTGACCGGCACGTCGCGGATGACGATCGCCGCGAACGGCGGCGACGGCAGCTTCTGGGAGCCCTACTTCACGGCGCTCGACCGGCGGCAGGCCTTCACCGGCTTCATCTATCCCTACGCCCATCCCGACGGCCACGTGCGCTGGTTCCGCATCAGCGGCGAGCCCGTCGTCGCGCCGGACGGGACCTTCTGCGGCTATCGCGGCACCGGCACCGACATCAGCTCCGAGGGCCAGGCGCGCAGTGCCCTCGCCGACGCGCTCGCGGAGCTGCGCACCTCGCACGCCAGCCTGGTGGAGCAGAACAAGCGCTTCGAGGCGGCGCTGAGCAACATGACCCAGGGCCTGTGCCTGTTCGACGAGGCGGCACGCCTCGTCGTCTACAACCAGCGCTATTGCGAGATCTTCGGCCTGGCACCGGAGGCCCTGCGGATCGGGATGTCCCAGCGCGAGATCTGCGCGATGCTGGTGGGGGCCGGCTGCTATCGCGGAGGCACCACCGTCGACGCCCTGTGCGAGGGCACGCGCCAGGCCCTGCTCGACCCGGACCCGAAGCCGATCCAGCGCGAGCTCGCCGACGGCCGGATCCTCGCCGTGTGCTATCGGACGATCGAGGACGGCGGCTGGGTCTCGACCTTCGAGGACATCACCGAGCGCCGCCGCAACGAAGCGCGGATCGCGCACATGGCGCGCCACGACGCGCTCACCGACCTGCCCAACCGCACGGCGTTGCGCGAGCACGGCCTCAGCATGCTCGGCAAGCCGCGGCGTGCGGGCGAGACCACGCGGCTCGCGATCCTCTGCCTCGACCTCGACCGGTTCAAGGCGGTCAACGACACGCACGGGCACGGCGCGGGCGACGCGCTCCTGCGCGCGGTGTCCGAACGGCTCTGCGCGCGGGTCCGCACCGGCGACCTGGTGGCGCGCCTCGGCGGGGACGAGTTCGCGGTGCTGCACCGCGTCGCCGACGCGGCCGGCGCGCTGGCCCTGGCCGAGCGGATGATCGAGCTGGTGAGCACGCCCTACGATCTCGACGGCTACACCGTCGAGATCGGCATGAGCGTCGGCATCGCCATCGCCGACGAGGCGGCCGACGACATCGACCGCCTGCTCAAGAACGCCGACACGGCGCTCTACCACGCCAAGGGCAAGGGCCGCGGCACCGCCTGCCTGTTCGAGGCGGCGATGGACGAGACCGCCGAGGTCCGCCGCGCGATCGAGCGCGACCTCGCCGACGCCCTGAAGCACGGGATGTTCGAGGTGCATTACCAGCCGCTGGTCAACCTCGACAGCAACCGGGTCACCGGCCTGGAGGCCCTGGTCCGCTGGCGCCATCCGGAGCGCGGGCTGATCCCGCCGGCCACCTTCATCCCGGTGGCCGAGGAGACCGGGCTGATCGTCGCCCTCGGGGAATGGGTGCTGAACCGGGCCTGCCGCGACGCCGTCGCCTGGCCGGCCGGGATCAGCGTCGCCGTCAACGTCTCGGCCGTGCAGCTGCGCCACCGCACCTTCGCGCAGACGGTGCTGCTCGCCCTGGCAGCGAGCGGGTTGCGGTCCGACCGGCTGGAGCTCGAGATCACCGAGAGCGTCCTGCTCGACGACACCGAGGCCAACCTCGAGACCCTTCATCTGCTGCGCCGGACCGGCATCCGCATCTCGATGGACGATTTCGGGACCGGCTACTCGAGCCTGACCTACCTGCGCCGCTTCCCCTTCGACAAGATCAAGATCGACCGGTCCTTCGTCCAGGATGCCGGGAAGGCGACCGAGGCCGGGGCGATCATCCGCGCCCTGGTGAGCCTCGGCACCAGCCTCGGCATCACCACGCTGGTCGAGGGCATCGAGACCGCGGAACAGCTCGCCGCCGTCCGGGCCGAGGGCTGCCAGGAGATGCAGGGCTTCCTGTTCAGCCGGCCGCGCACGGCCGACGAGATCACGGCGATGCTGACGGCCGCGCGCGACGAAGCCGCCGCAGCCTGAGACCGGCATATACAACTCCGGATTGTATTTACACCTTTCCTTAAGCCGAAACCCATACGGTAGGTTGCATGGCCGGTTTGCGATGCAAGCTCATGGGATCGCGTGCGATGGGAACGAGGGCGGGACGCGGGGGTGGAAGGCTGGCGGCCTGCCGCGGCGGAAACGCGGCGGTCGAGTTCGCGCTGGTCACGCCGCTCCTGCTGCTGCTGTTCGCCGGCATCTCCGCCTTCGGCATCTATCTCGGCGCCACGCACACCCTGCGCGAGATCGCGGCGGAGGCGGCACGCGCCTCGGTCGCCGGCGTCAGCGACGGCGAGCGCGCCTCCCTCGCCCAGGCGGTGGTGCAGCGCAGCCTCGCCGCCAGCGCGATGTTCAAGGCCGGCAGCGTCGGGGTCTCGGTCGGCACCAGCCCGAGCGACGCCACCGTCTACACGGTCACGCTCACCTACGATTCCTCCGGGCTCGGGCTGAAGTCCCTCGGCAAGCTGGTCCCGCTGCCGCCGGACATCTTCACCAGCACGGTCAGCGTGCGCCGGGGCGGGCTGTGAGCCGCCGGGCGCGCGACCTGCGATCGGCCCGGGGCGGCTCGGTCGCGGTTCTGGTGGCGCTCGGGGCCACCGCGCTGATGGGCGCGGCCGCGGTCGGGATCGATCTCGGCATGGTGGTGCAGACCAAGCGCAAGGCGCAGGGTGCCGTCGACATCGCCGCGATGCTGGCCGCCGCCGGCGGCGGCGGGGCCGACGCGCTCGCCCGCCGCTCGCTGGCCGACAACGGCTACGCCGCCGCCACGGTGACGGTCTCGCCCGGGAGCTACGCCGGCAACGCCAGGATCGCGCCCGCCAGCCGGTTCCAGGCCGGCGCCAGCCCCGCCAATGCCGTCCGCGTCGGGCTGCGGACGGGGGTGCCGGTGCATTTCGCCCAGGTGCTCGGCCTGCCCAGGACCGTGCCGATCCAGGTGACGGGCACGGCCGCGAGCGCGCAGTTCGCCGCCATCTCGATCGGCTCCGGCGTGGCCGCGCTCGATGGCGGCATCGCCAACGCCCTGCTCGGGGCGATGCTGGGGACGAAGCTCTCGCTCTCCGTCCTCGACTACAACGCGCTGCTGTCGATGCAGGTCGACGCCTTCCGCTTCCTCGACGCGCTGGCGACCAACCTGAACCTCCAGGCGGCGGACTACACCGACCTCGTCGCCGCCAACGCCAGCGTCGGGCAGCTCACCGCCGCCCTCAAGGTCGCGGCACAGGGCACGTCGGGGGCGGGCGCCGCGGTGACGGCGCTGACGAAGCTGATGGGCGCGCTGCCCAACGCCGGCGCGCTGATCCCCGTGGCGCAGGTCGTCGACCTCGGGGATGCGGCCGCCCTGTCCCCGGCGCGGGGCGCGGCCGGCCCCCTCGTCGGCCTGATGGACGTGATCTCCGACATCGCCGCCAACGCCAACGGCCAGAACCAGATCGCGCTCGACCTCGGCGCGACGGTCCCGGGCCTGCTCAACACGCGGCTGACGCTGGCGATCGGCGAGCGGCGCCAGGATTCCGGCTACGTCCAGCCGGGCACGCCGAACGCGACGGTCCACACCGCGCAGGTGCGGATGCTGCTTGAGACGACGCTGACCGCGCCGCTCGGCCTCGGAACCGTGACCCTGCCGATCTATCTCGAGGCGGCGCAGGCCTCGGCGACCCTGCGCGGGGTCGCCTGCCCCTGGACCGCCTCGACCCGGCGGCAGGCGACGGTGGATGCGCAGCCCGGCCTCGCGACCCTCGCCGTCGCCAACGTCCCGCGCAGCAGCATCGCGGTCGGCGCCGGCACGCCCGACCTGAGCCGGTTCGCGAACCTCATCGCGCTGCCGCTGCTGACGGTGCAGGGAACGGCGCGGACGACCATCGCCAGCCCGGCGCCGCAGACCCTGATCTTCTCCGACGACGAGATCACGCGGCAGGTCACCAAGACCGTGTCCACCACCGGCCTGACGCAATCGCTGACCGGAAGCCTGGTCCAGGGCCTGTCGCTCTCGATCAACGGGTTGATCGTGCCGCCCCTGCTCGGGCCGCTGCTGTCGACCGCGCTGATGGCGGTGACCCCGGCCCTCGACAGTGTGCTCGACACGACGCTGCGCATCCTGGGGCTGCGCCTCGGCTACGCCGACGTCACCGTCGACGGCACGATGTGCAACCAGGCCGTGCTGGTACAGTAGCACGCCGCCGCTTCGGCCCGGCGCCTGCCGGACGCCCGGCCCGGCACGATCGATGTGCCGAAGCCCGGCCTCGCCGGCGGCGCGGCGGCACGCGCGCCGCACCGGCCGGTTCGACGATCAGTGCCCGCGCCCCGGCCCGCGCGACAGGGCGGCGATCTGCTGGCCGAGGCTGAGGAGCAGCACGTCGACGAGAAGACGCAACTCCGAGTTGTCGAGCTGATCGATCGTCTCGCGGCAGGCCAAGGCGTGGGCGGCGGCGGTGTCGAGGATCGCCGAGGGGTCCTTCCGCTCGATCTCGGCGAAGGCGCCGAGGTCGAGATCGCCCTCGGTGACGTCGATGATGATCCCGTGGCCGTGCAGCACGGTCCCCGACTCGTTGCGGACGAGCCGGCCGCGATCGAGGATCCGGCGGACGCGGCCGGCGGTCGAGACGGTGCGGTATTCCGCGACGAACAGGCCCCCGCTTCGGCGCAGGCGCTTGAAGTGGCGCGACAGCTTCGGCAAGTCGTCGGGATGGACGCGGGCCTTGGCCCGCTCGAACGGCACGGGCAGCCCGGCGATCGCATGGTCTCCCGCCAGAACGTCGGCGGCCCCGGCATCCAGAATGCAGCGGTCGGGCTGGGCCGACCAGGCCCAGGTTCCGACCACGCCGGAGGCCGACAGGGCCGCCGTCAGGTCGACGGGCCGCGAGCGGGACCGGTCGATCGTTTCTGAGCGCATGGAGGACCTCCACGGTTCGGTTGCAGTTTCGCTTGGGAACCGCCGACATACAACCCAAGATGGAATTAACAACGCGTTAATTCAACACTCGGATCAGGCTCGACACCGCTGCATTCTACCGATTCCTGGGGGATGCAGGGCTATCCGATGCTGGGAATGCTGTTCGAGCCCAGTGCAGGCGCGCAGGCCCGGCCGACGAGGCCGAGACGTCGCCCCGTTCGATTCCCGACATCGCTCGGGCGAGGCCCGAGACCGGACGAGGGGGGACGATCAGCCGATCTGGCTGAACAGGGTCACGGCCCCGAAGATCAGAACGGATACGACCACGACGGCGATCAGGATCAGGGCCGCACGCGATTCCTGCAATTCCGGCGACATGCCCGCTCCATCACAGCCGGCGGACACGATGCCTCCGGCCGGCGCTATCCCGAACGAAACCTTGCATCGATCGATCCGGCTGTCGAGATGCGCGCGGTCGCCGGCCGCGGTGCGACAGCGCACAGCTTGGCCGCACGTTCACCCCTACGTTGAAGTCCTGCCGAAGGCCGACCCGTGCTCGCGCGTGAACGGCCGAGCCGGCATGGAGTGATGATCATGACATCGTCCCTGCGCATCGCCGCCCTCGTCCTCGCCGCCCTGCCGATCGCCTCGGCTCACGCCGGCGACACCCGGTCGAAGCCGCTGAGCCCGCGCGACCGCGCCGCCCTCGAGACCGCCCAGAAGTTCTCCGCCCGCATGAGCCGCCTCGATGCGCTGATGGGCGGCGTCCCGCAGAGCCCGGGGACGGCCCGCTCCCGCTCGGCCAACGCCGAGCACTAACGCGACGGCATCCCACCGAGGCCGCCGGCCTCGACGACGAAGCGCGCGACCGCGTCGGCTCCCGCGCCCTCCCGCAGGGATGCGAACACGTAGGGCCGCGGCCCGCGCATGCGCCGGGTGTCCGCCTCCATCACCCCGAGATCGGCGCCGACCAGCGGCGCGAGGTCGGTCTTGTTGACGATGAGCAGGTCCGAGCGGGTGATGCCGGGGCCGCCCTTGCGCGGGATCTTCTCGCCGCCCGCCACGTCGATGACGTAGAGGGTGATGTCGGCGAGCTCCGGCGAGAAGGTCGCCGCGAGGTTGTCGCCGCCCGACTCGATCAGGATCAGGTCGAGCTTCGGGAAGCGCCGGCGCATCTCGGCCACCGCCGCCAGGTTGATCGAGGCGTCCTCGCGGATCGCCGTATGCGGGCAGCCCCCGGTCTCGACCCCCATGATCCGCTCCTCGGGGAGCGCGCCGGCCACCGTGAGGATGCGGGCATCCTCCTTGGTGTAGATGTCGTTGGTGATCGCGCAGATCTCGTAGGTGTCGCGGAAGCGCTTGCACAGCTGCTCCATCAGCGCGGTCTTGCCCGAGCCGACGGGCCCACCGATGCCGACGCGCAGGGGTCCGTTGTTCGATGCCATGGGGGCAAGCTCCGTCAGAGGATCACGAGCGGAAGATCCGCGAATACTGGGTCTCGTGCCGGAACGAGCCGAGATCGAGGCGAAGCGTCGCCGAGCCGAGGTCGTCGAGGCTGCAGGCCTCCGCCTGCTGGGCGAGCGCGGCGATGCGCGGGCTCAGGCCGGCGATGATCCGCGTGCCCGCGGCCTGCCCGATCGGCGCGGCGCGCAACGCGGCCGAGACGAGGTTCTGGACGAAGGCGAGTCCGTAGGTGGCCAGCATCCCCGGCCGGTCCATGCCGTGCGCGCCCGCGGCGGCCCCGACCGCGACCGGGTAGGCGACCGCCCCCGGCAGCGCCCCGGCGACCCCGTCGAGGGGTGGGCACGGCCAAGCCGCCAGGGTCGCGTCGAGGAAGCTGCGGCCCTGCTGGCTCGTCTCGAGGTGAAGCTCGCGCGACGGCGCCAGCGCCAGGGCGAGATCGTTGATCCCGGCGAGGTCCGGCAGAGCCGCCGCCGCCGCGGCGCGGTGGGCGTGGGCCGCCAGGATCAGGTCGTTGCGGCCGGCCCCGTGCTCCATCACGTCGCCGAGCCAGCCGGAGATGCCCGCCTCGTCGGCGACGTCGCCCGCCTCCACCGCCCATTCGAGCCCGTGCGAGTAAGCGTAGGCGCCGACCGGGTAGGTCGGCGACAGCCACGCCATCAGCCGGATGCGCTCAATCATGGGTGTGGTAGCGCCCGTCGCCGTGATGATGGGCGCGGCCGCCCGCGAGCTCGCCAGGGTCGCCGACATCATGGCCATGCGCCTGGGCGTGGCCGCCGGCATAGGCGCCCCCTTCCGGTCGGAACGGGCGCTCGACCGGCTCGGCGCTGCCGCCGAGGCCCCGCACCATCTCGGCCAGCACATGGTCGAAGGCGATGAACACCGCGTCCGCGGTGATCTCGGCCGGGATGTGCCGGTTGCCGATATGCCAGATCAGCTGCTTCAGGGCGTGGTCCGACCCGGCCCGGACCTCCAGCAGGCGCTCGGGCGCGGCCTCGACCCAGACGAGCCGCCCATCCTCCAGCGCCAGCGCGTCGCCGTCGTCGAGCACCATGGGCTCGGGCAGGTCGAGCAGGAAGGCGAGCCCGCCGACGCCGCGCATCGCCATGCGGCGGCGATGCCGGTCGCCGTGGTCGAGCACGATGCGGTCGACGATCTCGGCTCCGGCGAGAACGTCGGCGCGGATGACGCGGGTGGCGCGGATCATGGGGTCAGGACTGATCCAGCAGGTCGGGCTCCTTGGGCAGGTAGTCGAGGTCGAGCGCCTGAACGACCGTGAACGGCGGCACCTCGGGAAACAGCGTGAAGTCGATGCCGGTCTCCTTCGACGCCAGCAGGCGGCCGGACAGGTAACACGCGTCGAAGACATCCGCCGGGTAGCGCTTGAGGCTGGGGCTGGCGCGCAGAACACGGCCGATCCGGGTCCGCTGCTCGAAGATCGTGGCCGTCCAGCTGTTGTTGCGCAATCCCGGCTGGTACTTCCACTTGAGGAGATGGCCGAGAAGAACGTCCAGGCGGCTTTCGATCTGGTGCTTCTCGCTGCCGCCCACGCTCCTCACCTCGTCGATCAGGTTCCTCAGGTCGAGCTCGTCGAACCGGCGTGCCCGCAGCAGCTCGGCCTGGGCCTGCGTCCAGAGATAGAAGTCCGTCTCATAGGGATCGGCCGCCGGAGGCGGTCTCAGCGCGGCGTTCGACATCGTGGCTCTCCTCGAACGTGCCGATCCTACCTCAAAACAAAAAGTACCGCTGCGCCATCGGCAGCACGTCGGCCGGCTCGCAGACCAGCAGCTCGCCGTCGGCGCGCACGTCGTAGGTCTCGGGATCGACCTCGATCTCGGGCGTCGCGTCGTTGAGGATCATGCTCTTCTTCGAGATGCCGCCGCGCACGTTCTCCACCGCGACGAGCTGCTTCTGGACACCCAGGCGCTCGCGCAGGCCGTCCTCGATCGCGGCCTTCGAGACGAAGGTCAGCGCGGTCGCGAACGGCGCGCGGCCGTAGGCGCCGAACATCGGGCGGTAATGCACCGGCTGCGGCGTCGGGATCGAGGCGTTGGGATCGCCCATCGGCGCCACCGCGATCATCCCGCCCTTGATCACGAGGTCGGGCTTCACCCCGAAGAAGGCCGGCGACCACAGCACGAGGTCGGCGAGCTTGCCCGGCTCGACCGAGCCGATATGGGCCGACACGCCGTGCGCGATCGCCGGGTTGATCGTGTATTTCGCGATGTAGCGCCGCGCCCGCATGTTGTCGTTGCCCGAGGCGTCGCCGGGGAGGGCGCCGCGCTGGCGCTTCATCTTGTCCGCCGTCTGCCAGGTGCGGATCGCGACCTCGCCGACCCGGCCCATGGCCTGGCTGTCCGACGACATCATCGAGAGCGCGCCGATGTCGTGCAGGATGTCCTCGGCCGCGATCGTCTCCTTGCGGATGCGGCTCTCGGCGAAGGCGAGATCCTCCGGGATCGACGGGTCGAGGTGGTGGCACACCATCAGCATGTCGAGATGCTCGTCGATGGTGTTTTTCGTGTAGGGCCGCGTCGGGTTGGTGGACGAGGGCAGCACGTGCGCGAGCCCCGCCACCTTGATGATGTCGGGCGCGTGCCCGCCGCCGGCGCCCTCGGTGTGGAAGGCGTGGATGGTGCGGCCGGCGAACGCCGCGATCGTGTCCTCGACGAAGCCCGACTCGTTCAGCGTGTCGGTGTGGATCATCACCTGCACGTCGTGCTGGTCGGCGACCGTCAGGCAGGTGTCGATCGCCTTCGGCGTGGTGCCCCAATCCTCGTGCAGCTTGAGCGCGCAGGCGCCGGCCCGCACCATCTCGACGAGAGCGTCGGGGCGCGAGGCGTTGCCCTTGCCGGCAAACGCCAGGTTCATCGGAAAGCTGTCCGCCGCCTCGATCATCCGGGCGATGTGCCAGGGGCCCGGCGTGCAGGTGGTGGCGAAGGTGCCGTGCGCCGGCCCGGTGCCGCCGCCGAGCATGGTGGTGATCCCCGAGCACAGGGCCTCGTCGATCTGCTGCGGGCAGATGAAGTGGATGTGGCTGTCGAAGCCGCCGGCGGTGAGGATCTTGCCCTCCCCGGCGATCACCTCGGTGCCCGGGCCGACGACGATGTCGACGCCCGGCTGGATGTCCGGGTTGCCGGCCTTGCCGAGCCGGACGATCCGCCCCTTCACGATCCCGACGTCGCACTTCACCACGCCCCAATGGTCGAGCACGACCGCGTTGGTGATCACCGTGTCCACCGCGCCGTCGGCGTTGGTGACCTGGCTCTGCCCCATCCCGTCGCGGATCACCTTGCCGCCGCCGAACTTCACCTCCTCGCCGTAGGTGGTGAAGTCGCGCTCGACCTCGATCTCCAGGCAGGTGTCGGCGAGCCGGATGCGGTCGCCGGTCGTGGGCCCGAACATGTCGGCATAGGCGGCGCGGGGGAGGGCGGCGCGGGGGGGCGTGTTGGCCATGCTAGAGCGCCCCCATCACGTCGCCGCGGAAGCCGTACACCGTCCGCCCGCCGGACAGCGGCACCAGGGCCACCTCCCGCGTGGAGCCGGGCTCGAACCGCACCGCCGTGCCCGGCGCGATGTCGAGGCGCCGGCCGCGGGCCTTCTCCCGGTCGAAGCGCAACCCCGGGTTGACCTCGAAGAAATGGTAATGCGAGCCGACCTGGATCGGCCGGTCGCCGACGTTGGCGACCTCGACCACGGTGCGCTCGCAGCCTTCGTTGAACACGATCTCGCCCGGCAGCGTGGTGACGGCGCCCGGCACGTCGGGGGAGGGCGCGCCGCGCACCGGATGGTGCACAGTGACGAGCTTGGTGCCGTCGGGGAAGGTCGCCTCGACCTGGATGTCGTGGATCATCTCGGCGATGCCCGGCATCACCTGGTCCGTGGTGAGCACGTTGGCGCCCGCCTGCATCAGCTCGGCGACCGAGCGCCCGTCGCGGGCGCCCTCGACCACGACGTCGGTGATCAGCGCGATCGCCTCCGGGTGGTTGAGCTTGACGCCGCGGGCAAGGCGGTTCCGCGCGACCTGAGCGGCCATGGCCACGAGGAGCTTGTCTTTTTCGCGAGGCGTCAGCAGCACGAGGAGCCCTCTCGGATTTCGGCCGGTCCGGACTCATTTCGGCCGGTTCGGACCTGGAGCAAGGATCATGCTGGTGCGACGGTCAAGCCTCACTAAAGCTTATCACCACATCAAACAAAAAATCATCGTCTGCTCAGAGCGTTATAACACCAACCTACCGTGGGAAGACCGCAGGCACAATGGTCAAAAAGGTACCGTGGAAGGCTGTTTTTGACGCCATCTGTGACAGAAAGTGTGACAGGATTCTTCGAAGCACCGATGATCTTCGTAACTAGACGAACACGCGCGTGGCCTGATCATATCGAGGGGCAACAAGTTGATGACGCAACCAACCTCTTGCTGAAAACCCATTATGGATATCACGGAAACAGAAATAGCTAGGACCAAAAATAAAATGCTCCCGTGCCTTGCATACTTCTAAAACCCATGCGAATTTTAGAATTCAGGCTGCGCTATCACAACTATGAACCATAAATCAAAACGAGATGTCTAACTTATAGCATTGTACGGTTTGTACAGAATTCTAGATACTGGACAACAATCATGTCTAACACTCATGATCTTGCAAAGCTGGACGAACGTTCCTTTGAGCATATGATAAATTTTTTAGCGATGAAGGTCTTAGGCCCGGGAGTCACGACATTCGGCCCAGGATCTGATGGCGGTCGCGATGGTTATTACCAGGGTACGGCTCCTTATCCGAGCACATCCGATACTTGGAGTGGTATCTGGTACATCCAGTCGAAATTTCATCGCCCTCACTTAACAAAGGACTCTCAGGCGTGGGTTCTTGAGCAAATAAGTGATGAACTTAAAGAATTTGCCAAACCAGGAACAAACCGAGTTTGGCCGAACATATGGATTTTCGCTACCAACGTAGATATTTCAGCCGTTCCAGACAATGGGACTTTTGACAAAGCAAGAAAACTAGTTCGAGAAACTAATCCCGCCCTAGAAGGCAGGTTCCATATTTGGTCTGGCAACAAAATCATTGGATTATTAAATATACACAATGAAGTAACCAAACAATATCTTCACTTATTGACGCCTGGTCATGTACTCGCGAGTATATTTGATGGACTACAGGACGAGCGCGCTTCGGTTGAGGAACTTACTAGGTACCTGATAGTCAATCAATTTGACGATCAGCAGTACACAAAATTGGAACAGGCTGGATCGAGCACGGACATTCGCCCTGGAATCCAAAGACTTTTCATAGACCTTCCATATATTTGTACGACGACCCCGGTGGCTGGTAAAGCTGCGCAAAGTATTGCGCATTCTCTGGCACGCAACCACCAAATCGACGCGAGAATAGATAAATCAGACAACTGGCAATCGTGGTCTCGCAACCCTCAACGATCGAGGATCTGGTTCATCAAAGCTGGACCGGGACAAGGTAAATCGACCATAGGTCAATATCTGAGTCAAATTCAGAGGGCTGCATTTATCACGCATGAGAATGGACCACGAGTCAATTTTCAGCAAATGAATACGGCGCGAGAGGTAAAGGAAATTGCAGTATCCCAAAACCTGTGGCCGGCGTCACCACGCATTCCAGTATACGTTGAGTTGAAAGATTTTGCTCAATGGGTTAGCAGGCAAAAAAATCTTGATTCTACTGGTATACTTGTTTATCTTTCTAGCCTATTTTCTGCGAAAATTAACAAATTAATGCTGCCCGGGACGTTCAAACGTGCATTATCTGCCGGAAAATGGTTATTCATTTTTGATGGATTGGACGAAGTTCCCTCTAATTTCAAAGATAAAGTTGCACAAGAAGTCACTCTATTCATTGATAATCTCCTTATCGAAGTCGACTCTGACGCGATGTCCATTTGCACTTCGAGGCCGCAGGGTTACTCTGGACAGTTCTCGGATCTCCATTCGGCTGTCGTTATACTATCAGACCTAAGCGCCGAACAGGCACTAGCTTGCGCTCGACCGATATTAGAAATAGGAAGAACTCAAGACGAAGCGGAAAGGAATATTGAGATACTTAAAGAAGCGCTGTCGTCTCAGGCGATTACAGAGATTATGAAGACACCGCTTCAATCTCATATCATGGCAGTGGTTGTGCGCGATGGCGGCAGGCCGCCGGAGCGACGCTGGCAATTGTATGATAATTTCTATCGGGTCGTAAAAAAACGAGAAGCTAATAAGGCAAGTCCGAACCACGGGCTGGCTATTCTTCTTCGCGATGGCGATAAACTTATAAAAGCTCTCCACAACAAACTGGGATTTGAATTACACAAAAGTGCAGAACTTGGCGAAGGCTCTGATACAAGTCTTTCAAAAACCGAATTGCAAGCAATAGTGTACAATGTTACTTCATCTAAACTTGATGATGGTATTGCAGAAACTTCTGCCATCTTAATGGAAGCAACAACCGACCGGCTTGTTCTTGTCAATACACCGGAGACAACGGAAAAAGTTCGTTTCGACGTTCGGCAGCTTCAAGAATTTTTTGCTGGTGAATATATTTACGAAGGCGTTGAACATGAGTTGCTTCATAAAAGATTGTCCGTCATTGCGTCAGATCAGCACTGGCGCGAGGTCATGCATTTCGTTTTGAGCGCGATTGTCGAAAATCGCCAGCAAACAAACCTTGCTGTAGCTGTTTCTGTACTCAATAGTATTGATTCGTCCGACGATCCAGATGTAAGAATATATCGCAGGCGTTTAGCTATTGGGGGGTTAATAGCGGCTAGACTTCTCTCAGAAGGAGTTTTAGAGCAAGACAAAAGGGATCGTCAGCAATTTAGAACTTGTTTCTCGACATTGCTCGCGTCAGCTGATCATACGCAGTTAAATTCGCTGATACACGTTCGAGGAACTCAATCGCGCGTTTGGTTGCGTGAAGTTGCTGCTGATCATCTATTTGACCAATCGCCTTCTGAAACCCTTGGCGCGGCATACATATGCCTATTAACGATGCCAGATGACTACAAACGACTCCCACAAGTCGCGCAATATCTATCAGCGACTACCAAATGTTATAAAGTAGCTTTGCTTTCGATGCTGCCGGCTCAGAGAAGCTTGACAATACCCGATCTGCCTCAGTGGTCTATTAGGTTCATTTTAAATTTTCTTTCTAGCACCGACTGTTCCGACATCAGTGAGACACTTGCGAGCAACTTGATATCTATTCTCGACGCGCAGCCCACCAAAATTCCTGTCATGTCTGATTATTTCGGAATTGATGTACGGCATATCTCACTCATAACGCCCTTCTTTAGCGATGTACCGCGCCGTGATTTTAGAGAGCTATCAGTTTTTGATCAGGAGCACATTGGTCCGTTAGTTGTCCATCGACATAATGCTCCGCCTGACCTTTGCACCGAGAATTGGTCAGAGGAAATGTGGCTGATCGTGCGTCAACTTCCTGGAATTCTGTCAATTTTGTCATTCTGCTTGGATTGTTTTATCGCAGATAACAATGAGAAGCTGTCTGATGCGTTAGAAAAACTTGTAAGATCACTGGATAAACACCCCATACCAGACCAATGGCAAATTTTGCTGCCTCCGGAATTTACGTTCTGTAATAGCAACTATGCGCTTGGGCTTAAATTATGGCGATCTGCAAGAAAGCAGGCTGATAGAATTCCTTCGCTGGTATCTACCCTTTCACTTTCAGGACATGAGCCAATAGATATTCATCAGCTTGAGTATCTGCAAAATCGTTTTCCGATGATACTTTTCGATTATCTTATGGATTTCAAAAAAATTCCGCACCCAGGGATTGAAGAATTGCTGCAATCCAGCGATGGGGCATCATCTGTCCTTCGAACGTTTCAGAACAACCCTGAACTCGTGCAGTATGTTCCCCACCGGTGGGGCCAATTTATAAATCTTAATCTCACAACTTCGCCCGGTTTTCGAAAAATTATAGCAACTCAGCAATCAGTGCCTTATAGAGATGCCTCTATAAGAGAAATTTATGCGTTCCCAATTGATGTTCAAAGTGAACGGCATCTACTGCCGTCGATAGTAAAAGTCATCGTTCAGTCGATGTGGCACGTAGAGTATGACGTTTTTGAAGTTGAGGAATCAAGCTTCGCTCGTCGGGCTACTGTGAGGGCATTGGTAGGAGAATACGTTCAAGATTCCTCACAACTACTTGATGTTGTCTTAGATAGCACTGTCAGTAATGAGACCAGAAGCGCAGCAGCTATGCTATATCTTATGCACCCAGAAGAGAAAAAACCGCTGTTGTATGACTGTCTCGCAGTTATGATTGATAATTATGACAGTCATACAGATTGGTATTTGATAGCAGCTAGTTCAGCGTTGATCGAGAACATTCCTAGAGACTCGGTTTCACTCAAAGCGATAGGAAGGCTACTTAACCTAGGCCGAACGGACTTCCTTGGTCGTATCGAAATGAACAAAGCGCTTGGGGTTTGGCGAGAACGATCGACGGAACCCGTTTCGCATGGAATATCGGGGATGTTCTGATAGAAAGCGAGGGGGTTGGAACTAAGAGTCTACAGGATTTATGTTACTTGTTTGGGTAGACGCTTTCGAGGCACCCCCGCGAGACACCCGGTGTCACCCGTTCCATATGAGCGGGTGTCTTTTTTGACTCGACTTTCGCGTTTCGAGACACGATAGTGAGTTGGTCTAGAGTCAAACAAGACGGTTCGCTATGGCTTCCTACGGCTATGCAAGAGTGTCGAGTTCATCCCAATCCCTCACAATCCAGCAAGTGGCGTTGAAGGCGGCCGGGTGTGAGGTTGTCCGCGCCGAGACCCACACAGGGACGAAGGTCGAAGGCCGCTCAGAGCTAGAAACGCTTCTGCAGTTTGCTCGACCAGGGGACCGGATCGTCGTTACCCGTATCGACAGGCTAGCACGTTCGGTCTCCGACCTGTGTGGGATCGTCAAACGGCTGGAAGCGGCTGGTGTAGCCCTGGTAGCGTTGGAACAGCCCATCGACACGTCCACAGCGGCCGGACGGTGCTTCTTACAGATGCTTGGGGTGTTTGCCGAGTTTGAGACCGCTATCAGATACGAGAGGCAGATGGCGGGTGTCGCGGCAGCACGTCAGAAAGGCGTCTACAAAGGGCGCAAGCCGTCTATCGATGCGGACCGGGTGAAAGCCTTGGCTGCATCGGGCTTGGGTGGAACGGCCATCGCGCGTGAACTGAACGTGTCGCGGGCATCGGTATACCGACTGCTAGGGGTGCAAGGCTGACGCTTGGTACCCGGCCCGAACGTCCGCGGTGGGTGGTTTTCTGTCCGTCCGCTTCGCGATGGCGGATGGACCGAAGCGGACATTGCCCGCGAGACCGGTCACGACCCCATCTTTGCCATTCAGAGCTTCTGCTAAGGGCGCCGTCCCGCTAAACGGTGCCCCTCGGTGATAAGCGGAACGACGGCGCAGAGGACAGCGGCTACGATTGAACCGCAACGGTGATGCGACTTCGACGTGATAAAAAGAGAGTCGCGGTTCCGCGAACGACCGTGCTATCGGTATGGGAGGTCAGATACCGCTTCCATGTTAAACTCCAAGGCAGACTACTTCTCTCAGTCGCGCGGTCAGGGCTTGCCTAACCGATGCCCTATCCTAGAGGGTTGCGGGCGGCGTGCGAGAACACTGTCTATAGCGGATCAACGCGGAGGCGCAGCGAACTACGACACCGCAATCCGGTATCCGGAGATCGGAGATGGGGCCTACTTGATCTCTGGTTCGTCGAATTACATATTTGGTAATTGCTGCCCAGAAGTATCGCTTTTTGAGGGAAATCTATTTTTTGCAGGTTGCTCGGGAAAACCACTTACGTCTGGGCAGTACGACAAATTCGACGATCCGCAGTTCCGAGTAATCGAGACTGGACATTTTTCCGAGTGTGCTGAGTACAACGCCGTAATCGCAGCTGGGCCTTCCACCCAACAAAAGCCGTGGGAAACAACCGGCGGCTACGGGTTGGCCGAGAAAAATCAAGCACGGCTTGAAGAGCTACGGGTAAGCCAGCTCCCGCCCGCCGCCGCTAAGGTCGCTCAGGACCTACGGAAGCACATGGCGGCGATCAAGGACGACACAACGCGTGCCTTCGTGGCCGAAGCCATCCAGTGCCACGAATCCGGACTCTACCGGTCGGCCATTGTCATGTCGTGGCTCGCCGCCGTCAGCGTCCTGCACAACGAGGTCATGGCCAACTATCTGGCTGCCTTCAACGCCGAAGCGAAGAGGGTCGATGGCAAGTGGAAGGCTGCCGCGACGACGGACGACCTTGGGAGGATGAAGGAAGTCGATTTCCTCGACCGGATCGTGGCTATCGGCATCATTGGCAAGAACGTGAAAGCGCAACTCGCGAGCGGCCTGACCCTGCGGAACGGCTGCGGCCACCCGAACAGCCTCAAAGTCGGCGCCAACGTTGTGGCCGCGCATATCGAAATGCTGCTCATGAATGTATTCGACAAATTCTCGACCTAACAGCCGATCAGCCGAAGTCTGGCCGACAGCACGGCGTGGTGTGGCGCCGAGTCCGTGGCGCTAGCGGCGAGCGCTAAGCGGAGTTCCCCTTCCCGGCACCTATCTAACTTCGGCTCGCCACCCGTAGCCGAAGTTGCCGTAGGGCTGACGAATGGCCGCTTCGGAGAAGCGTCCACGGCGATCTGGGCGGCCGGGTTGGGTCGTGAGCGGACGGTACCAGGCGTTGGGTTCCGACCACTAGGCCGGCTGTTGGTGCGTGAGGCCAATGGATAGGTACGCCTGAAACGGTGTAGCTTCGCCTCACAGCACCGTTCCACCCAGGCGTCTTGCAATGCGTCACAGCTATCTCGGGGCCCTCCTAGGAGTGATCCTCACGACCACCACGGCCGGTTCAGCCACGGCAGAAGTCACCATCACCGTGGACAAGGCCGTCCAGAGGATGATCGTCACGGTGGGTGGCCAGCCGCGGTATGATTGGCCGGTCTCGACGGGCGCGGACGGATACGACACACCCGGGGGATCATACCGGCCACAGCGCATGGAACGGACGCACTTCTCCCGTGAGTTCGACGATGCCCCGATGCCGTTCGCGATCTTCTTCACAGGCCAAGGCCACGCTATCCACGGGACGAACCACCTTCGTCAGTTAGGTAGCGCGGTCTCGCATGGTTGCGTCCGCCTTTCGGTTCGGAATGCCGCTGCTCTGTTCGCGCTGGTCAAAGCCGAGGGCACTGGAAACACCCACGTTCAGATTGAGGGTGACGATCTGAGCATGGCCGGTGGGAACGGTGGCTATCAACAGACTGCCCGAACACGACGCGGTTACGATGTAGACTCGGTCATGTCAGCAGGGGACCAGATGGGTCGGGGAATGTAACTTCGCACGCCTTCATCCGTCAGCGCCTGAAATTCGTGTTTTACTATATACTCGTAGATATCAAGAACGACCTGATATCAATACATAATAGTAAGCACGGACGAACAGCATATGATACCAACGCTAAAATCTACAGAAAAAGACTACGTCGTCGATCTTGTGGGGCTATCCTGCTCCATTGTCCTAGATCGCGGCAACAAACTATGGGACTCGCGAGAACATGCTGATTGCGTTGCCCTACAGGTCATCTATATACAAACAGGCATAGAGCAATACGACGAAACCGGCACATTAGACCCGGCAGTTATCCTGTCCGCGTATAACTTATTCTCTAACTTCTACCATCAGATTGATGATGATGCCCGCAGCTTCTTATGCGGCACCGTAAAAGATGAACTTTCGAGGCTTACCCTGAATGGATAAGACAGAGGATGACATCGGTTTCCGTCTTTACACTTTGTGGTTATGTGACAAGACGATGCGTCAGTTGAAACATTTTGCTGTCGATGATGGCGTTAGTGTTGCGTCGATGGTAAGAAAATTGATTGACGAATATATTCGCATCCGGGCCGGGTTAGATATTTGATCACGCAACGGTGCAGATTGAAACCACACTTGACAGAGGCGCTCCGGCTAGGGTGTCTATGAACACAACGTGGCCATACCCATCCGATCCACACCCCTAGCAATAATGAACTTTTTATAGAAAAGGAATTTGCATCGAATGAAGTCAGCTGTGTACTATCCCCATACTCAATTAAAGCAGCCGGGCGTACTGAAAAGCGCATTACTGCTGTGGGACAAGCTCGAATTTATCGTGCCTTACAAAGATTTCGAACTAGAGCATCCTGATAAAGATGTACAAGATGGCTTGGAAGTCATCGGATCCGCATATTGCCCAAGTGAAGAGGATAAATCAAATGCTCACGCTATGATAGAAGACTTTGCAACTGGTCCTTTGCCGGAAAGTTTCCTCTATCACGGAGATAGAGTCAACGATTTCTATCGTTATGGAATGTTTCCTGAAAAGCTCCTACCAGAAACGTGGGGTATGCTCAGAGAGCTACGCCTAGTTGGGCGGGATAGTTACAATGGGCATGTTCCCCTGGAGGATTCTGCTGGCCTTGCTCTTATGTCGATTCTAGCCGATTGCTGCGCGGGTAAAACGAAAACAAGGATAACGGATCGAGGAATTGCTTATGCTGCGTTAACAAACTTAATGACAAATCAGGGGCAGGCCGGATGCGACCAGTACGAGTTGATTGTACCCATTACATTCAGTGTAATCAAAACATCAGATATTCCGCTTAAAAATCTCGTTGCTTTCCGTAGGCGGGAAGCTGCAAAAGGCGGCCATGCTATCCGCGATTTGAGACATAGATATCTTGATTGTTTAAATAAGCAGATTGGATCTCTTAAAGACGTTGCCAAGCATAGCGACAGGATTGAAATAAATCGGCAGTTTGAGGTCGAGATGACTGACGATCTTAAGTTTCTTAGAGACGAACTGCGGTCTTCAAAGAAAGAGGTATTCTTTTCTAAAGAAATAGTGATGTCGGCAGTCGCAGCAACTGCCTCGTTCATTGCGGCCTCAAAGGGTGTGCCTCTCGATATTCCAGGCGTCTGGAACGCAGCTGGTTCAGCTATAACTATAGGTGGAATTCTATCCACCCAAAACAAATTCGCATCATCAAGGGCGGCTATTATGAAAAAACATCCTATGGCGTATTTATACGAGCTAGAGCGTAATCGTTACTAGATTAGCATCCCATAAGTATAGTGCGGCGCAAGCATTTTCGGAATTATTAGTACGCCGATGACGGTTTAGTATAAGAAAGTTCTAAGTATGTATTGCTACGTCGGCGGAGAACGCGTGGTCCGTTGATTAGCTTCGACCCAAACCAAATTGCCAACCCGAAGATGATCCATAGTGCGACGTTCGGTCGGTGACGCTGCTCCGGGTTTGACGGATCGGTGAGATGCATAGCCCCGAACAGCGCCAGCGGGACGAACACGATGGCTGTCAGTTTCAGAACCGCAATTGCGGAGCCCATAGCGAGGCCGTTGAAGCGGATTGTGCTGGTGACCGTAGAGACGAAGCCCCACAGGACCACCAAGGTGCCGATGGCCAGGATCGCCAAGAGCGTCCAGTGATTCATGAAGAAGGCTTTGTCCAGGATCGTGTGTGGTGCTCCCAACGTCACTCGCCAAATTTCAAAGGCGATGGCCAAGGCGGTTACGATAGGTCCGATGACGATGGATGATGTTCGGCCAAGATCCCCACTGTCGGCAAACACCACCCAGCGCGATCCGAGTCCGATCGAAAAAAGAACGAAGGTAGCGCAGCCGGCCAAGGCAAAGATGCCGGCTATGTTACCCATGAGAACCCAAAATGCCTGTTCTAATTGGATCTCGGCAAGGGTCTTCGGCTTGGTGGTCTCTGAGTAAATTGAAGGCGCGGTGACGGCCGGCGCGGACCCGACCACAGGGGCAACCTGGACGGGCTGCGACGGCTGTATGGCCCGTTGACCGATCAAAGGCCCCTGACGGTCACCTGTGCCGCTCTGAGAGCCGGTTTGAGTACCATCAGCAAGTCGGGAACGAACCGCGCGAGGAAGATCACGGCCATAAGCACCAGAGAAGAACGCGGTGCCTGTCCCCGGTCCGTAGGTTCGCTCATACACGGCGACCATCTTGATGATGGCATCGTCACAGCCACCGCCCGCGATCACCCGCCTGATGCCCTCCGAAATGGCGCCATCGGATGATTGCCCGGTGATGCCCGACTGTCTCGAAACACCGGATGCGATGCAGGCGGTAGATGCACGCACGGCCGGTAGAACGGTCGCGCGTTTCAACTGGTCGGAACCGGATTGCGCTGACAGTTCTGAATGAGCTTCTGACGCGAGTAAGAAGCCCGCCAGAACGAACGCGAGACCGAACCGCTCAAAGATGCCCATCGAAACTGCCCCGTGTCGCAAACCCGACTGAAACTCCATATCTCGCGAATTTATGCGGATTTCAGTCTATCGGCAACTGGTGCACCCGAACTCATAATTCGGGTATGGCGACAAAATTGAACCAATCGGTCGGCCTGCGTTTAAAGGCGGCGAGAAACGCAGCGGGCCTGACCCAAGAGCAATTGGCAGAACAGGTCGACCGGACGAAAGAAGCTATTTCCAACATCGAAAGAGGGCACAATCTTCCTACGATTGAAACCCTCCATCGGATGTGTGAAGTGCTGAACATCCCCATAAGATATATCTTCGGGGATGCCGGCGGAAGTTCGCGGCGCATCGAATGTATCGCCAAAATAGAATTGATTTTAGCTGATATAAGCGATGATGAACTAGCAACGGTCGCAGATGTAGTGACAGTTCTTGCAGTTAGCTACGCCAACAAAAAATAACAAAAATGCTAGTGTAGTTTCTGCCTCCGCTTTTTTGCGACATCAGCAATTTCTTCACCACCGCCATCCTGTAAATCGGTCACAAGCTTGTCAAGCATGTTCTTCATGATTGGATTGTTATTTGACGCGTACCCAGAACAATATTGCAATAATTCAATCACATTTTGTTTTATATCGTCATCGGCGATATTATCATTGTCAGCGAACCAAGTATCAATCATAAAAAAGGATACAGTTGCGTCCATGTGCTTGAATGGCAGCTTGTAATCGTAATGATTAGGATAATTGCAGTACTCCCCTCCACAGTCACAAACATCTTCCCTATCTTGTGTCTCGCGAAGCTGCACTTCTAGAAGCTCTACGCATCGCTGACAGGCAAATCTGAGTCTATATCGCATTGGTAGGTTTGACATAATTGATTCCTTTGCAATCAACGCCTTGTTGATCGATATGTTATACACAGTTAGTTGCCAAAAGTCAAGATTTACTAACAGATTTTCATGACGTCCGAGTAGTCAATCCGTTGAGACTTGAGTTTCGAACTCTAGGATGAGATGTCTAATCAAGCAACACGCCATCTCTTCCGCTTCATAAGTCGGCTTATCTGTGCCTGCCGATCCGATGGGGACTTGGTGTGGCGTGCAGCATTTCTTAGGATTGACTCGTGTTCGTATCGATCTATCCCGGTTTTTTCGAGATCTAGGTGTAGGTTCCAGATTGACTTGTCGCCCTCTTCTGGCAATTGGCCGACTGTCTCGAACCTTGCTTTAGCCTCTTCAATCTTTTGCTGCTGATGGCCTTTTAGAGATGTATGCTCTTCATTAGAGATCATCGGAATCATGGCGTCCGTTTTTTCGGCGTTATGGTCGGTATCGGATGCATGTTCGATCCAATCGACTACGTTAAGTGGCCTTCTACCGGCGCCTCGAATATCCTTGAAGACGTTATGTTTGCCCGATTCCGTTCGGCATGGCAGATAGAACATGTCAGATGGATTATGCTTGTTGTCGATACCATGCGCCTTTAATGATAGGTTGCTTTCTGAGATTTTGTTTTCTGTATACCCTTCATCAATTATACGCTGCTTTACCTGAAACCATATCTCTCTATAGACTGATACAGACATCATTTTGTCAGTTAGAATACAGACTCTATATCTCGGCTTCTTCTTGGTATGAGAACGTGTGCTGTAGATTACCATTTCGAGTTGCGGAAAGATCCTTGGCCATTCGTCATATGGTAGATTTCCATTCTCAACATCGAACCAAATGCCGTTAGATGTCTGAACGTTCTCTAGGGTTCGGAATGTGTTATTTTCGAAGTTAGGAACGAACAGTGCGGGCGATATGAGAAAGTTATCACCTTTCGACTGCAGCTTTCTCTTGCCGAGCCACTTAAGATATTCGACAAACTCCGCGTTGGTATATTCAAGCCGAACCCCGACTCTGTGGTACTTGTTCGCCAGTAGAGTTCCTTGAAATCGTGTCACGTTATTACTTAAATCAATATAAGTAGTTTCGTTCCATGAATCCGTTAACTCGGGAAGCAATTGCTTCGAAAGGATTTTTTCATGGAACCTAATGTCGGAAAGAAGCTGCTCCCTTCTACTATCTCTATGTGCTTTCTTCCGGGCCGCAGCGTTCTCGTGCTTCCTTTCTCGGCCAACCTTCTTCGCCTTAACGGAATCAATACCGAGTGAGACAATCGAAGATCCGGGGAACCGATCAGACAGCCACTCGGCGGATTTTCTATCAGGGGCAAAGATCTTTTTTGATGTGGTATCTCCATGGACTCTGACGGAAATTCGACATGCAGCCTGATAAAGATTCTGGTGACAAAACCCGTCTCTTTGCTCATCGCGGGAGACATGACAGACCCGCTTGATAAATCGCGCTGTCTCTGGATTGTAATTATACGCACCGAGAATAACGGCGTTGTGAAGGTTCTTGAAGCTGTTTAGGCCATGTGAAGTAGCGGGTATTTTCATGTTACCCGGAACTTTCGAGAATGGGTTTTCTTCCTTCCGATCTTCGTTCTCTATCCATCCAAACGGCTGTCCATCGAGTCGTTCGATGATGATTTTAATCATTTCTAAGCGGACTCTATCTCCCTCTTTGTTTCTCTCCGCCTTCGAATAATCTTTTTCAGTTCCATAATAAAATGTAACATACTTACCATTTTCATGGTCTAGGTACAGAAGGTCTTCATCCAAACTGTGATCCAGGATGAAAAGCACACCTTCATTCTCCCAATGCTTGAACAGCAGAGAGTCTTGAATCCGGGCGCCCGCTATTGTCACAGACGCGAACCCTCGAAAGACTTCTGGTTTTAACACGGACCAAGCACGAAGATCTGTTTGCTCAGATCTGCCTTCCAACAGATGATTATAGGATTTGATCTTCACATAGGTGTCGTAGTTTTTGCTGCGTATGCACCGTGACAGCTTATCGAACGACTTTAGATTAATGTCGTTGCCCTTGTTTCGGGATATAGCATCGATCTTGCCACCCTCTCTAGCGACCAAAAGACCGTATTCGGGACCTTTAGGTACGAGAACAAGATGGCTCGTTATAATACTATGCGTGTTAGGGATCGTCAGATAGTGCTCCACAAGCATACCTGGAACTTCATCGACAAAGACCTTCCAGTCTTGCTTTTTCGGAAAGAAATCTAACGCCGCCAGTGCGACAGATGTAACAAACAATATTTGTCCGTAAGGATATGGACATGCCAGATGGGCAATTATTTTTGCGCCTACGCTCCCTTCAACACCGCCATCGCCATCAGTTTCAGCCTTATAGATGGCTTCGACATGGATAGAAGTGTTCTCGCCTCTAAGCTCTTCGACAGTTTGCCGTATCAACCGTCTGCTTGGCTGAACAATCAGAACGTTTGCGCCTGTTTCGGCTAGTCTCACAGCTTGTCGATAGATTCCCGTCGTTTTGCCGCTTCCAGTAGGGGCGGGCACATAAAAAATCGTAATCACGCTATCCTCGGTATATAAATGAAGATCGCCTTCCGTTGCGGGAGTGATCGTGTTTCTGGAAAACCAGGCAGGATCATCCCTGCACTGTTATAAATCCATAACAGATCGTCAGTTCAAAATACAAGCATAGTGCTTTTTTGTCGCAGGACATATCAAATCAATAATTTTGTGAAACATACGTTTTTTCAAATTGTCAAATGACACGCGGATCTAACGGGTCACCCTGGCACTAGCTTTGGTGCGATTGTTGACAAAAAATTTGCGCATCGAAAATTACGGTAACATCGCACTGGCATCGGCACCGCCACTTCGACTCCGCAGTCGTGTAGTCTATAACTAGTCATAATGTGCAACAGCGTCTTAGAAAACCGATAGGCAGACGCGTGCCACCACCGATGCATGATCGCCGGCGATGGCCGAATTTTAGGGTGGAAAGAGACGGTGCGTGATAGGCACTGACAGATGGTCATGCCGGTCCGGGCAGTTCGTATTGTTACGCTAAAGTCAGAAAATGCGCCTGATCATATCGTCTCTTCGGATTTGATGTTATGCCGGTTCGCGTAGATGTCTGCGAGCTTCTTCGCCACGTTCTCAGGTCTGATGTGGGTGTATCTTGCAAGCATTTTGTAGTCACGGTGGCCACTGATCATTGCTACTTCGGGCACCGTTAGGCCCATTTCAAAGAACCGGGATATCGCTTCATGACGCAAATCGTGGAAGTGAAGTCCTTTGATACCTGATTTCTTTACCGATAGGATCCAGTTTCGTTTTACCTGATGCTTGCTTTGCGTTATAAGGTTGGTTTTGACATCATTTTTCGATATGATTCTAATAATAGCCTCTATGGCATTGGGAGTTAATGGTATTGTCCTTGGCGATCCGTTCTTTGTGATCGGGAAGTAAACCGTTTTCTTGCAGAAATCGATGTGTTGAAGTTCGATACCAAATAACTCGCACCCTCTTGCCCCGGTCTCGATTGCAAGAGTGATAATGTCGGTAAGATAATCACATCCTCTATCATGGATAGCTGTGGTTATTTTTTCTAGTTCTCTGTGCTCTAGTCTTCTTGTTCGTGCATTGTTTACAGCAGGCTTATGAACTTTTCGGAAAACGTTTTCCTTCACAGGCAAGTCCCATACCCTTCGGGCGATCTCCAGGGCGTGACTAAGGACAGCAAGTTCTCGGACAACTGTCGCTGGTTTAGCTACTTTTAGTCTTGTGTCGCGATAGTAAGCTGCCTTACCTTCTGACAGATCGTTTAAGCGAACGCTATGTAGCGGATATTTCGTGACAAGCCTGATTATAGACTGCTCTCTTGGACAGCCGCGTTTAGTCGGGGAAATTTCGTTGCCATATCGTGTGAGTATGCTGCCGATGGTTTCCTGCTGCTGATCCTCATAATCCAATTGAGATCGGGCATCGCCAACAGCCGCTTCGGCTTGGATGGACCATCGCTTGGCTTCGATCTTGGTCGCGAAGGTTCGGCTGACTGGAGCAGCGCCAGTGATTCGGACCTGTGCCTGCCAGCTTCCGTTCCTTTTTCGAATCGATGCCATTTGACCGCTCACAGTGACATACAGTGGGAGTGGCCCTGAAAAGACGGTTATTTTTGTTGACGCTGTGCCGTTGGTAGGCGCTGTAAGCCGTTGGTCACAAACGCTTATCGCTGATCCTAGAGTGACGCGACACTGACCAAGCCGTGTGCTATTTTCGGCAAGGATCATGCTGGTGCGACGGTCAAGCCTTCCGGGCGACCGGAACGTGCCGCGCCTACCGCTGATTGAACCTTCGCGCGTCCGTACATGGCGCGTTCACGCGCACGCGTCATTCTGCGGATCCGAACATGACGATTCCCCTCCCCATCGCGCTCGTGAACGCGCGCCCCGTCGGCATCGCCGAGCTCGCCGCCTCCGCGGTGGCGCGCGCGCCGGCGCCCGATCGGCACGGCACCTTCCCCGTCGAGGCGATCGCGGCGCTGCGCGGCGCCGGGCTGCTCGTCGCGCCGCTGCCCGAGGCGTTGGGCGGAGCGGGCTTGTGCACGCCCGGCGGCGCCGACCGCCTGCGCGACGTGCTGCGCGGAATCGGGCGCGGCAACCTCGCGGTCGGGCGGATCTACGAGGGCCACGTCAACGCGCTGGCGCTGGTGCTGCGCTACGGCAGCGATCCGGTGCGCGCGCGCTTCGCGGCCGATGCCCGTGCCGGGCACCTGTTCGGCGTGTGGAACACCGAGCCGGCGGAGCCGGGCGGTCTCGCGCTCGGCACGGAGGCGGATCCGGCGGTGCTGACCGGCGCGAAGTCCTACGCCTCGGGGGCCGGGCACGTCACGCGCCCGCTGGTGACCGCGCGGCTGCCGGACGGGCGCCGCCAGATGCTCGTGGTGCCGCTCGATCCGGAAGCCCGCGCCGAGCTCGCCGACTGGCGCGCCCACGGGATGCGCGCCTCCGCCACCGGCACCGTCGACTTCTCCGGCCTGCGGGTCGAGCCCCTGGACCGCATCGGCGCCCCGGACGACTATTATCGCCAGCCGTTCTTCGCCGCCGGGGCGTGGCGCTTCCTCGCGGTCCAGTGCGGCGGCATCGAAGCGGTGCTGGAGGCGCATCGCGGCCACCTGACCGAGACCGGCCGCGGCGGCGATCCGCACCAGCGCGCCCGCCTCGGGCAGGCGGCCACGGCCGCCGAGACCGCGCGCCTGTTCGTGGAGCATGCCGCCCGGCTGGCGACGACGGAGCCCGTCGAGGGCGACCGGGCGGTCGCCTACGTCGCCCTCGCCCGCGGCGCGGTCGAGCGGGCGGGCCTCGACGCGATCGAGCTGGCCCAGCGCTCGGTCGGCCTCTCCGGCTTCCTCGAAGCCCACCCGCTCGAGCGGCTGGTGCGCGACCTCGCGACCTACCTGCGCCAGCCGGCCCCCGACGGCGCACTCGTCAGCGCGGCGGCCTACGTCGCCGGGGCCGACGCCCCGGTCCACGCACTCTGGCACGACCCCGAACCGACCTGACAGCCGCATCGACGCACGACCCCGTCGCGCCGAGCCCTGCGAACCGCCGAGACCCGATGCGCGCCGACGCCTTCCTGCCCCTCCTCGACACCCTGCCCGTCGCCGATCTCTCGGCGATGGCGACGCGCGGCCTCGTCGTGGTCGCCCCCCATCCCGACGACGAGAGCCTCGGCTGCGGCGGCCTGATCGCCGAGGCGCGGGCGCGCGGCCTGCCCGTCCGGCTCGTCGTCGTCAGCGACGGTTGCGGCTCGCACCCGAATTCCCGCCTGTACCCGCCCGAGCGGCTGCGCGGCTTGCGCGAGGACGAGACCCGCCGGGCGGTCGGCGAGCTCGGCTTGGCGCCCGAGCACGTCGCCTTCCTGCGCCTGCCCGACGCGCACGTGCCGAGCACCGGCGCGACGGCGCAGGCCGCGGCCGAGGCGGTCGCGGACGCCGTGCGCGAGAGCGGGGCCGATGCGGTCTTCGTCACGTGGCGCCACGACCCGCATTGCGATCACACCGCGGCGGCCGACATCGTCGGGCTCGCCCGCCCGCTGATCCCCGGCATCCGCGCCTACGCCTACCCGGTCTGGGGCTGGACCCTGCCGCCGGAGCGCGAGGTCGGGCCGGCGCCGACCGGCTTCCGGCTCGACGTCGAGGCGCACCGCCCCGCCAAGCGCCGGGCGGTCGCGGCGCACGCCTCGCAGACGACGCGGCTGATCGCCGACGATCCGGACGGCTTCCGCCTATCGGAGGCGATGGTCGAGCGCCTGTGCGGCCCCTACGAACGCTTCGTGGAGCTGCCGCGATGAGCCGCCGCGCCGACTCGCTGACGCCGGATTACTTCGCCGGGCTCTACGGCGCCGACCCCGATCCCGATCCGTGGGGCTTCACCACCAGCGCCTACGAGGCCGCCAAGTACGCCGCGACGCTCGAAGCCCTGCCGCGCGAGCGCTACGCCTCGGGCCTCGAGATCGGCTGCTCGATCGGCGTCCTCACCCACCGGCTCGCGCCGCGCTGCGCGGCGCTGCTCGGCATCGACGTGGTCGAGACCGCGCTCGCCGCCGCCCGCGCCCGCAACGCCGCGACGCCATGGGTGCGCTTCGAGGCCTGCGCGATCCCGGATGCCTGGCCGGCGGGCCGGTTCGACCTGATCGTGCTGTCGGAGGTGGCGTACTTCTTCTCGCGCGCGGACGTCGCGCGGATCGCGGCGCGGATCGGGTCGTCGATCCTGCCCGGCGGCGACATCGTGCTGGTGCACTGGCTCGGCGAGACCGACTATCCGCTCTCGGGCGACGCCGCGGCCGAGGCCCTGATCGCGGATGCGCGCTTCGCACGGCCGGTGCATCGGATCCGCGCCGCCGAGTACCGCCTCGACGTGCTGCACGTGGACGGGGTCGCGGCCGAGGTCTCGGCGTGAGCGTCAGCGTCGTCACCCTGAACAAGGGCCGCGGGCACCATCTCGCGCGCCTGCTCGAAGGCCTCGGGCGCGGCGCGCCGCCGGCGGAGGCCGTGATCGTCGAGATGGGCGGCGACGACGGCCCGCTGCCGGATCTCGGCTTCCCGGTGCGGCGCACGCATCTGCGGCGCGACGGCCTGCCTCTCGCCGCGGCCCGCAACGCCGGACGCCGCGCGGCGTCCGGCGACGTCCTGGTCTACCTCGACGTCGATTGCATCCCGTCGGCGACCCTGGTGTCCGGGCTCGCCGCATCCGTCGCCGAGCACGACGGGCTGATCTGCTGCGAGATCCGCTACCTTCCGGGCGCTGCGGTCTCCGACGGCTGGACCGAAGCCGGCCTCGACCGGGTCGGCCACCGCCATCCGGCGCGCCGCTTCCCGGAGGCCGGCGTGATCCCGGCGCCGCAACCGGGCCTGTTCTGGTCGCTCGCCTTCGCGGTGCGGGCCGCCACCTACGACCGCATCGGCGGCTTCGACGAGGGCTTCACGGGCTACGGCGCCGAGGACACCGACCTCGCCTTCCGCGCGGCGCAGGCCGGGGTGCCGGTGCTGTTCGCCGGCGGGATGCACGCCTTCCACCAGCACCACCTGTCCTGCGACCCGCCGCTGCAGCACTTCACCGACATCGTCGCCAACGCCCGGCGCTTCCACCGACGCCACGGGATCTGGCCGATGGACGGCTGGCTCGACGCCTTCGCCGGGCTCGGGCTGGTGGCGGCCGACCGCGCCGGCGGCCTCGCCGTGCTGCGTTCCCCGACCGAGGCCGAGATCGCCGCGGCGCAGGTCCCCGCCGACCGGCCGTTCTGAGCGCGGGCTCAGCGCGCGTCGAGGCCGGCGGCGATCCGCTCGATCGTCGCGGCCAGCCGCGGCACGGCGTCGGGATCGTGCAGGGCGGACATCGCCGCGGGGTCGAGGGCGAGGCCGGCCGCGACGACGCTGGGCCAGGCGGACGCCTCCGGCCAGGACGGGCGCACCACGGCGGCGCCGAGGCGCTCGAGCGCCGCCGCCTTCTCGGTCTGCTCGCCGAAGGCCCGCGGTTCGGGCAGGCAGACGAAGCGGCGTCCCGCAGCCGCCACCGCCGCGACCACGCCGTCGCCGCCGCCCCCGACGACCAGGGCGGCGCGGGCGAGATGCGGGCCGATCTCGGCGACCCATCCGTGCAGGTGCAGGTTCGGGGGCGGATCGGCGACCATGCCCGCGACCGGACCGAGGACGTGCCAGGCGCGATCCGGCACCGCGCGCGCCGCGGCGGCAAGCTCGGCGGCATCGCCGCCCGCGCCGCCGCGGCCGAACACCACGACGATCGGGCCGTCGGGGTCCGGGGCGGGGCCGGGGCGGGCGGTCGCGCCGAGGAAGCCGGCGTAATGGGTCCTGTCGCGCACCCAGGCCGGGACGGACGCGCCGTCGAGGGCGCGCGGGAACGGTGCGATCAGGCGCTCGGCGCTGCGGAAGGCCTCGAGATGGGGTGGATCGGTCCGGGTGCCGGCGAGCCGCACCATCAGCACCGGCACCGACATCAGGCGCGCGAACAGCGCGACCTCGACCGAGACGTCGACCACGATCAGGGCGGGGTCCTCCCGCGCGATCCAGGCCGCGATCGCCCCCATGCGGTCGCGCAGGCCCGCCAGCCGGAGGGGCGCGTAGTGGAAGGCCTCGGGGCGCGTCGCCGCCCCGTCACGGCCGTCGAAAGCGGCCTCGGGCGAACGGGCCTCGGGCAAGCGGTCGTCGGGCAGGTCGAGCACGCTGCCCGGCGCCGCGTCGCGATCGAGGCCGGCCAGCGTGCCGATCAGGGTGCAGGGCCGGTCGAGGTGCCGGGTGATCGCGCAGGCGCGCTGCCAATGGCCGGCGCCCTGATGGTGGACGTAGTAGCCGACCGGCCGCTTCACGCGGCCGCGCTCGGGCGGAGGATCGTGTCGAAGGCGGCGAGCGCAGCGTCGAGCTCCATCTCCGGAGCCGGTCCGTCCGCGGCCTCGCACAGCGGGCCCGCCCGCTCGACGAAGGCGATGTCGTTGACGCAGGCATCCGGGCTGATGGATGCGAGGTCCGCGGCGGTGAGGCCGAACGCCGCGAGGGCGGCAAGGCGCTCGGGTCCGGCCGTGCCGCGGAAGACGCTGCGCAGCGCCGCGCGCCGCGCGATCACGGCTTCCCAGTGGCTCGGTGCGGGCAGGCGGTAGGGGAGGCCGGCGCGGGCGGTGACGGCGCGCCGGACCATCTCGGTGGCCATGCCGCCTTGCGCCCGGCCGGCGGCGCGGTCGGAGACCATCACCGACACCTCGGGACAGTGGCGCAGGCGTCCGCCGGCCTCGCGGACGCGGGCGACGAGGGCGTTGTCCTCGCCGCGCGGCAGGGCCGGCAGGCCGCCGACGCTGCGATACAGCGCGGCGCGCAGCGCGAGGCTCGCGCCGGTATGGTCGCCGTGACGGGGGGCGGGATCGTGCGGCGGCGGATCGAGCGCGTCCTCGATCCGGCGGACGGCGGCCCAGTAGCGCTCGATCCGGTCATGCAGGTCGGCGAGCGCCGGATCGGTCTCTTGTTCCGGGTCGATCACGAGACGGCCGCCGACGATCTCGGCGCCCTCCAGCGCCCGGAGGTTGGCGGCGAGCCAGGTCCGCGGCACCCGCGCGTCGGCGTCGGTGGTGAGCAGGATGCCGTCGGGATGCCCGTCGGCGTCGAGCCAGGCGGCGCCGGCATCGAGCGCCATCCGCCGCGCGGTGCCGACATGGGCCTCCGCCGGCTCGAGATGCGCCTCGATCACCCGGATCGCGAGCGCGGGCGCCTCGCCCGCCGCCTCCATCGCGCGCACGGCGGCGACCGTGCCGTCGGTGCAGTTGTTGGCCACGATCAGGACGCGCAGGGGCGTCCCGGCCGAGAGGCCGTCCTGAGCGGCCAGCGAGCGGAGGAGGCGCGGCAGGCAGCGCACCTCGTCGCGGGCGGGCACGCAGACGACCGCCTGTTCGGACGGGCGCATGGTCAGGCCTGCGCGCCGGCGACGCGGCGCAGGCGCGGCACCGGCAGCAGCGAGAGGTCGTGCGCGGCGAGCGCCGCGTCGTAGAGCGCCTCGTAGCCGGCGGTCATCGCGTCGGCGTCGAACAGGTCCTCGGCACGCTGCCGGCAGGCGCGGCGGTCGAGGGCGACGGCGCGGACGATCGCGTCCGACAGGCTCGCGACGTCGTCGGGCGCCGCCAGCGCGCCGCAGGTGGCGTCGAGGATGTCGGGGAGCGCGCCGCGGCGGAAGCCGGCGACCGGCGTGCCGCAGGCCAGCGCCTCGGCGACCACCAGCCCGAACGGCTCCTCCCAGCGCGGGGTGACCAGGGCCGCCCGCGCCCCGCCGAGGTGACGCGCGAGCTCGGCATGGCCGAGATGGCCGAGATCGACGAGGTCGTCCCCGAGGCGCGGGGCGATCCACTCCGCCCAGTAGGCGGGATTGGGCCGCGGGCCGGCGAAGTGCAGCGGGAGGCCGGCGGCGCGCGCGGCGTCGATCGCCAGGTGCAGCCCCTTCTCCGGCACGATCCGGCCGGACCAGAACACGTAGGGCACCGGGTCCGGCGCCGGGCGGTAGACGAAGACCGTGAGCTCGACGCCGTTGCCGATGACGACCGGCTCGGCGACGATCTCGCGCCACGCGTCGGCCGTGTGGTTCGAGACGGCGGCGAACGGCATGCCGGCGGGAGCGGCGCGCACGCCCGCCTCAAGCGAGTCGAACGGGGGCGTGTGAAGCGCCGTCACCATCGGCACCGCGAGGTCCCGGCTTCGGCGCAGCGGCAGGTCGTGAAGACTGTTGTTGTGCACGATGTCGAAGTCGCCGGCCCGCACCAACTCCATGATCCGCGCATAGGCCGCGTTCTCGGCGCGATCGATGGACGCATGACGCAGTGGATCGCCGAGCCCGTCACCGGTGGGCGGGCAGACGCAGACCGGCGCAAGTGTCGGATCCGATCCCTCCGAGGCGAACAACGTCACGTCGTGCCCGCGTCGCATCAGGGCGCCGGCGAGGAGATGCGTGTGCATCTCCAGACCGCCCGGATACGGCTGCGCGATGGGGAACTTCAGGTGGGCGATGAGAGCGATCTTCACGGAAGCTCGTTTTCCAGCGACGGAGGCCGTGGTCGCACATCGCATATCCTGTCTGTGTGCAGGATGAACGGATGCAACATTGCTGATTCACCGACCATCCCGGAAGCCGAGGATGACCGCAACGGTTCCCGCGTCGACGCAAGGTGCTGGGGACAGCGGGCCGCCATCGTATACGCCCGGGCGGCACGGGTCTCGCGGCGCCGGGGCCGCGGCGGACTTTCACATTGGATCGATCGAGGGGCCGTGCGATCCTGCGCTATGATGCAGGACCATCCGATCGGCGCACGATGACGGGACGCGAGGACGGCCGGGTCCGCCATCCCGCCTGGGTGCGGGCGACGCACTGGATCAACGCCGCCGCGTTCGTCGCGCTCGCGGTCAGCGGCACGGCGATCCTGCTGGCGCTGCCGCGGCTGTTCTGGGGCGAGACGGGCGCGCTCGATGCCCCGGCATGGATCGCCCTGCCGCTGCCGGTGAACCTCGAGCAGACCGGCTGGGGCCGCAACATCCACTTCCTCGCCGCCTGGATCTTCGTCCTCAACGGGCTGCTCTATCTCGCCTGGAGCCTCGCGACGCGCCACCTGTCCCGCCGGCTGCTGCCGGATGCGGATCAGGTCCGCCCGGCGCACATCGCCGGCACGGTGCGCGAGCACCTGCACCTGCGCGGCCCGGGGCCGACGCAGACCCGCTACAACGTTCTTCAGAAGCTCGCCTACCTGGCGGTCGTCCTGGTGCTGTCGCCGCTGATGCTGCTCACCGGCCTGACGATGTCGCCCGGGGTCACGACGGCGATCCCCGAGCTGTTCGACCTGTTCGGCGGACGGCAGTCGGCCCGGACCCTGCACTTCCTGTGCGCGTCCCTGCTGGTGGCGTTCCTCGCCGTGCACGTCTGGCAGGTCCTGGCCAACGGCCCGGCGGCGCTGATGCGCGGGATGACCATCGGGCGCCGGGCGCCGGCCGCGGAACCCGCGCGGCGGCACGAGCGCGAGGCGAAGCGATGAGCGGCATCTCCCGGCGCAAGCTGATCCTCGGCGCCTCGGCTCTCGGCGGCACCGGGCTGCTTCCCGGCTGCGAGAGGATCGGGGAGGGCGGCCCGAGCCGCGGCGGCCTCTACGGGATCAGCGAGCGCCTGAGCTTCACCGTGCAGCGCTTCCTGCTGCGCCATCAGCCGCTGGTGCGCGAGTTCTCCCCGGACGCGATCTCGGCGGTCTTCCCGACGATCAACACCACCGACCCCGACGACGTTGCCTACCGCCGCTCGAAGGAGATCGGCTTCTCGGACTGGCGCCTGCCGGTGCGCGGGCTGGTGGCGAACCCGGCCGCATTCTCGCTCGCCGACCTGAAGGCGATGCCCGCCCGCACCCAGATCACGCTACATTCCTGCGAGCAGGGCTGGTCGGCGATCGGCGGATGGACCGGGGTTCCGCTGGCCCACGTCCTGGCCGTCGCCGGCCTGAAGCCGGAAGCGCGCTTCATCGTGATCCGCACCGTCGACGGCTGGTGGGACACCTACGACCTGTTCGACGCGCTCCACCCGCAGACGATCCTCGCCTACGGCATGAACGGCGGCGCGCTGCCGATCGCGCACGGCGCGCCGGTGCGGCTCCGGGTCGAGCGGCAGCTCGGCTACAAGTCGCTGAAGTACCTCGCCTCGATCGAGGCCGTCGATCGCGTGGACGGCCTCGGCCAGGGCCGCGGCAGCATGGTCTCCGAACTCGGCTTCAGCTGGTACGCGGGGATCTGAGGCGTCCGCCTCACTGCGAGGCGGCCGCCCCCGTCACCCGCCAGACCGCGTTGCCGACGTCGTCCGAGACGAGCAGCGCCCCGGTCTTGTCGAAGGCCACGTCCACGGGGCGCCCCTGCGCCTTCTCGTCGGCGTCGAGGAAGCCGGCCAGCACGTCCACCGGCTTGCCCGCGGGCCGGCCGTCGGCGAACGGCACGTAGATCACTTTGTAGCCGCTCTTCGGACGACGGTTCCACGAGCCGTGCTGGGCGACGAACAGGCCGCTGGTCCAGGCCGGGGGCAGGTTCGCTCCCCGCGAGAACGCGATGCCGAGCGAGGCCGTGTGGGGACCGAGGGCGTAGTCCGGCACGATCGCCTTGGCGACGAGGTCCGGGCGCTGCGGGGTGACGCGCTCGTCGACGTGCGGGCCGTAATAGCTGTAGGGCCAGCCGTAGAACCCGCCCTCCTTCACCGCGGTGACGTAGTCCGGCACGAGGTCGCTGCCGATCTCGTCGCGCTCGTTGACCGCGGCCCAGAGCGCGCCGGTCTCGGGCTCGAAGCCCAACCCGTTCGGGTTGCGCAGGCCGGTGGCGTATTCGCGGAAGGCCTTGGTCGCGATCGTATATTCCCAGATCGCGGCGCGGCCCTTCTCGGCCTCGAGCCCGTTCTCGGCCACGTTGCTGTTCGAGCCGACGGTGATGAACAGCTTGGCGCCGTCGGAGCTCGCGACCACGTTCTTGGTCCAGTGATGGTTGATCCCGGCCGGCAGGTCGACGATCTTCTCGGGCGTCGCGCCGTTCTCGGTCCCGCCGGCCTCGTAGGGCACCCGCACCAGCGCGTCGGCGTTGGCGACGTAGAGGTCACTGCCGACCAGCGCCATGCCGAACGGCGAGGTCAGGCCCTTCAGATAGACCGTTTTCACCTCGGCGACCCCGTCCCCGTCGCCGTCGCGGAGCAGCACGATCCGGTCCGGGCTCTTCACGCCGGCGCCGGCCCGATCCATGATCTTGCCCGCGATCCAGGCCTTCACGCCGGGAAACGTGCCGTCGGAGGGCGGGGTGTTGCTCTCGGCGACGAGCACGTCGCCGTTCGGCAGGGTGTAGAGCCAGCGCGGATGGTCGAGCCCCTCGGCGAAGGCCGCGACCGAGAGGCCGGCGGCCGGCGCGGGCTTCGCGCCCTTCGCCCAGCCGGTGGCGGGCGCGATGTTGACGGTGGGCAGCGGCGTCGCGTTCGGGGCGGGCAGCGTCGGGCTCGCCCCCTGGCCGTCGGCGAGCGGGAGCGACGCGCTCTCGGGATAGACCGCGAAGCGCACGAAGGCCGCCCCGCCGAGGAGGACCACGGCCAGCGCCGCGAGCCCGAGTTTTGCCGATGTCCGCATGTCGTTCCGTGAATCCGTCGTTCGTCCGGCGGCCTGCCCCGCCGATCGGACGGGACCGGCCCTGCCGGATGATGATCTTGTCCGAGGATAAGAACCGAGCGGGCAATTGGCTCCGTTCGCACGCCGAGGGTGCCGGCGGCGCCCGGGGACGCGTATAGGACGGTGCGTGGGTCCCTCGCCGAAGGGTCGCGCTCCGGGCGCGAGCGGCGCGGGCGCCGAGCGAGCCCTCGATGACCGATGCGCCCCCAGGCCAGCCGACCTTCGCCGACGTGGCGCGCGCCGCCGAGCGCATCGCCGGCGTCGCCCACCGCACCCCGGTGCTCACGTCGCGCACCGCCGACGAACGCGCCGGGGCGAGCCTGTTCTTCAAGGCGGAGAACCTGCAGCGCGTCGGCGCCTTCAAGTTCCGCGGCGCCTACAACGCGATCGCCGCGCTCGCCGACGACGCGCGGGCGCGCGGCGTCATCGCCTACTCCTCGGGCAACCACGCCCAGGCGATCGCCCTCGCGAGCCGGCTGCTGAACGTGCCGGCCACCATCGTGATGCCGCAGGACGCGCCGGCGATGAAGGTCGCGGCGACGCAAGGCTACGGCGCCGAGGTGGTGCGCTACGACCGCTACACCCAGGACCGCGTCGCCCTCGGCCGCGAACTCGCGGAGGCGCGCGGCCTCACCCTGATCCCGCCCTACGACCATCCGGACGTGATCGCCGGCCAGGGAACGCTCGCCCTCGAGCTGATCGCCGAGACCGGGCCGCTCGACATGCTCGTCGTCTGCCTCGGCGGCGGCGGCATGCTGTCGGGCTGCGCCCTCGTCGCCGCCGAGCGCTCGCCCGGCTGCGCCGTGATCGGCGTCGAGCCGGAGGCCGGCAACGACGGGCAACGCTCGCTCCGCGAGGGGCGGATCGTCACGATCCCGGTGCCGCGCACCATCGCCGACGGCGCGCAGACGACGTTCCTCGGATCGCTGACCTTCCCGATCATCCAGGAGCGGGTCGCCGACATCGTGACGGTGACGGACGCCGAGCTCGTCGCCACGATGCGCTTCTTCGCCGAGCGGATGAAGCTCGTGGTCGAGCCGACCGGCTGCCTCGCGGCGGCGGCGGTGATGCACGGCCGCCTCGACGTGCGGGGCAGGCGCGTCGGCGTGGTGATCAGCGGCGGCAACATCGACCTCGCATCGTTCGCCCGGCACGTCGCGGGCTGAGGAAGGTGCGCGCCCTGGTCCTCGTCGGCGCATGCCTGTGGGCCGGCGCGGCGCGTGCGGAGGACATGGCCTTCGATGCCGAGGCATGGCCCTACAGCGCGATCGGCAAGCTCAACGTGGTGCTCGGCACCAACCGCCTCCAATCCTGCACCGCGACCCTGATCGGTCCGCGGCTCGCGCTCACCGCCGCGCACTGCCTGTGGGACGAGCCGCGCAAGCGCTGGGTCAACCCGGGCGTCGTCCACTTCGTGGCCGGGTACCGCCAGGGCGCGTATCGCGCGCACAGCCTGGCCGCCGCCTACCGCAAGCCGGACGACTACGCCTTCGCCTACGGCACCGCGCGGCCGAACATGCAGGGCGACTGGGCCCTGGTCGAGCTCGCCGACCCGATCCCCGGCACGCCGCTGACGCTGGAGGATCCCGGTGCCGAAGCCGACCCGGCCGCGATCCGCCGCGAGATCCGGCGGGCGGGCTACAGCCGGCTCAAGCCCCAGCTGATGACCGCGCAGGGCGGTTGCAGCGCGTGGCGGGACCCCGGCCCGGCGCCCCTGCTGCTGCACGATTGCCGGGCGGTGCCCGGAGAATCGGGCTCGGCGCTGCTGCAGGTCGAGGCGGGCGGCCCCGTGGTGATCGGCGTGCTGGTGGCAGGCAGCCGGGAGGAGGGGCGGGCTCCGTCCGTCGCCGTGCCGACCGCCGCATTCCGCGGAACCGCGGCGGCGATGCTGAAAGCGCAGGCGACGACGCGCTGACGCAACCGTCGGTTCACCATGATGCCACAAAATCCGCACCTTTCGGGTCGAGCTTGGCCGGAACGCATCGCATCGGCGAGGCAATGGGCTGGGAGGCCGGGCGGCATGCAGGGTATCGGGACGAGATTGACGGTGCCGGCCCTGTCGGTCCTCCTGCTCGGACCAAGTCTCGGCGCCTGCAACACCAGCGCGAACACCGCTCTCAGCACCGGCTCGACGCGCGGCAAGCCGATGGTGGTGTCGGATACCGAGCGCGATTGCCTCGGCCGCGCGATGTACTTCGAATCGAACCGCAGCGATTCCGAAGGCCTGCTCGCGGTCGGGACCGTGGTGATGAATCGCCTGGAGAACGCCGCCTTCCCGAACGGCGGCATCTGCTCGGTGGTCGGCCAGCCGCGGCAGTTCGCGACCGGCGTGCTGACCAAGCCGATGGCCGAGAAGGACCTGCAGAAGGTCGCCGACGCCGCCGACGCAATCCTTGCCGGCGAGCGCCATCCCAAGGTCGGCCGGGCGATGTACTTCCACACCGCCGGCCGGAAATACCCGTACGACAACATGCACTACGTGGCGGTGGCCGGCGGCAACGCCTTCTACGAGAAGCGCAAGGCCGGGAGCCAGGCCCAGACCCCGCCGCCCGCCTCGACCGCGATGGCCTACGCCGAGGCGATCCCGCCGGCAGCGACCATCGCCCCGGCCGGCCCGGCGCAGACCGAGGTCGCGGCCGCGCAGACGGTGCTGGCCGAACCCGCCCGCGACATCTGCCAGGTGGCGGGCCTCGGCGCGCTTCCGGGCGGCGGCTGAGGCGGCTCAGCCCTCCCGCTCAGCCCTCCGGCTCTTCCCTGCCGCGCGCCCGACGCGCGGCCTGCGCCATCGCGATCAGCTCGCGCGCCGTGAGGCGGTGCGCCGTGGCCGTGCCGCGGTCGGCGGTGCCGACCGGCGGCGTGCGGGCGCAGCCGCTGGTTCCGATCCGCAGGTCGCGCGAGCGCCGCGTCGCCCGCAACCGGATCGCCTTCCGCAAGGCCTCGACCATCACCGTTCCCACCGAAAATCCCGTGGACATCGCCATAGCCAAGCTTGACCGTAAGCGACATTCTTGAAGGCGGATTTCCCTGCCCTAGCGCGGCCGGGATCGGCGTGGCCGACGACGCATCGCCGCCTGCAACACGCTGATGCCGCGTCAGTTCTGCGGCTTGTACTTGCTGTACTTGAAGTCCGGCGCGGCCCCGAGCTGCTCCTTGCTCATGTCGAGCGTGGCGGCGTAGCGCTCGCCGCCCGGGGACAGGATCAGCGCGGCCGGCTGCACCGCGACGTAGCGCGTGCCGACGCCGAGGAACCCGCCGATGTCGAGCACCACGGCCGTCAGGGTGCGCCCGTCCTCCATCACGAGGTCGACCACCGTGCCGAGCGCGTTGCCGGCATTGTCCGAGACCTTGATCCCGATCACGTCGGTGGTGAGGAAGCCGGCGGGGCTGAGCTTGTTGCGGCCCTCGGCATCCGCCTTCGATCCGGCGCGCTTGATCCCGACATCGGACGGACTGCCGCCCGCGCTGGTGCCCGGGCCGGTGCCCTGCACCACCATGCCGTCGCTCTGCGCCGGCTTGTCCTCCGGGCCGACGCCGGCGAGCGCCGGGAACACGAGCGCGAGCATCACGGGTGCGGCGAGCGCGCGGCGCAGGATCCGGGTCAAGCGATCTTCCTTCCGGTGAGGGCCGTGCGGCGGCCGTTGACCCCAAGGAACCGGATCCGTCACGCCGGGTTCCGGGCGGGCGTTGCGGCGGATCGCGCGGGCCCGCCGGCCATGACGAATCCGCGCGCCCTGTCTCGGGATCGTGGGCGACCTGCGGTCGCGCCGGTTTGCGGCGCGGGGCCGGACGTCTTAAGTCGCAGGTGCTCCCCGATACCCGCACCGCGGGTGCCTCGCACGCGGTGTGTCATGGCGACCGTCCTCGATCTCCTGAAGAACGATCCGCGGCCACCGCTTCCGGCCCGCATCCGCCACCCGGAGAAGGCGCACCGGCCGGACCAGCCGGTGCAGCTGCGCAAGCCCGACTGGATCCGCGTGAAGGCGCCGGGCTCCCCGGCCTGGGCCGAGACCCGGGCGATCGTGCGCGAGCACGGCCTCGTCACGGTCTGCGAGGAGGCCGGGTGCCCCAACATCGGCGAGTGCTGGGAGAAGCGCCACGCCACCTTCATGATCATGGGCGACACCTGCACGCGGGCCTGCGCCTTCTGCAACGTGCGCACCGGCCTGCCCAATGCCCTGGATCAGCACGAGCCCGACAAGATCGCCGACTCCGTGGCCAAGCTCGGCCTGCACCACGTCGTCGTCACCTCCGTGGACCGCGACGACCTCGCCGACGGCGGTGCCGAGCATTTCGCCCGCACCATCGCGGCGATCCGGCGGCTCAGCCCCGGCACCACCATCGAGATCCTGACGCCGGACTTCTTGCGCAAGGACGGCGCGCTCGAGGCGGTCGTGGCCGCCAAGCCCGACGTGTTCAACCACAACCTCGAAACGGTACCCGGCAACTACCTCACGGTCCGCCCCGGCGCCCGCTACTTCCACTCGGTGCGCCTGCTGCAGCGGGTCAAGGAGCTCGACCCCACGATCTTCACCAAGTCCGGCATCATGGTCGGCCTCGGCGAGGAGCGGAACGAGGTCGTGCAGCTGATGGACGACCTGCGCTCGGCCGACGTCGACTTCCTCACCATCGGCCAGTACCTTCAGCCGACCAAGAAGCACCACGAGGTCGTCCGCTTCGTGCCGCCGGACGAGTTCAAGGCGTTCGAGACCACCGCCTACGCCAAGGGCTTCCTGCTGGTCTCGGCAACGCCGCTGACCCGCTCGTCGCACCATGCCGGTGAGGATTTTTCGCGGCTCCAGGCCGCCCGCAACGCGCGGCTCGCCCCCGACACCCTCTCAGCCTGAGTCGTCATGCCATCCTTCCGGATCACCCGCTGGGTGCGTCACTCGCCCCAGCAGATGTACGACCTCGTCGCCGACGTGGAGCACTATCCCGAGTTCCTGCCGCTGTGCGAATCGCTGCGCGTGCTGCGCCGCCAGCCCGGCACCGGGGAGGGGACCGAGGTGCTCGTGGCCGAGATGGGCGTCGGCTACAAGGCGATCCGCGAGCGCTTCACCACCCGGGTCGGCCTCGACCGCCCGAACCTCAAGATCACGGCCGAGTACATCGACGGCCCGTTCCGGCATCTCGAGAACCGCTGGGCGTTCAAGCCCGGCCGCGACGGCGGCTGCGACGTCGACTTCTTCATCACCTACGAGTTCAAGAGCTTCGCCCTCGGCCTGCTGATGGGCAAGATGTTCGACCGCGCCTTTCGCAAGTTCACCGACGCGTTCGAGAGCCGGGCGGACCGGGTCTACGGTAGGGCCTGAGGCCGGCCGCGCCGGCGGCATCCGGTTGGGCATACCCGAGAGAAGGCCTGCTCGGCCGTCGGGCTGCGGAGCCGGGCGCGACCGGAGACGAAGAGGACGCGCTGGATCGTGCGCCTCACCGCGGATGCTCCGGGCGGAAGCCGAGGCCGACGATCCGGGCCGGGATGCGCTGAAGCCACGGCAGGCGGTCGAGCAGCCGGAGCGCGAGCGGCGGGCTGAGGCGCGCGTCCCCGTGGTCGAGCACCGGGGCGATGATCCGATCCTGGATCAGGCGCTGGACCCGTTGCGTCAGCCGCGTCGGAAGGCTTCGGCGGGCCTGGACCCGCGCGAGGTCGGCCTCGGCGAGGCGTCCGGCCCGCAACGGCCCGGCGAGCAGGTTGGCGGCGGCGACCGCATCCTGGATTGCGAGGTTAATGCCGACGCCGCCGACCGGCGACATCGCATGCGCCGCGTCGCCGATGCAGAGCAGCCCCGGACGGTGCCAGCGCTCCAGCCGGTCCACGGTCACCGTCAGCGTCCTCACCGCGTCGAAGGTCCCGATCTCGCCGGTGCGGTCGGCCAGGAACGGCGCGAGGTCGGCGATGCCGGCGCGGAACGCCGCGAGTCCGCGCGTGCGGATCGCCGCATCGCCGCCCTTCGGCACGATTGCGGCGCATTGCCAGTAATCGCCGCGATCGATCGTGATCAGGATGCGGCCCGCCCCGAAGCGACCGGCCGCGGCCTCCGGGTCTCCGGGGCGGCGCGACAGGCGGAACCACAGCACGTCGATCGGCGCCGCGAAGTCGCGCGGCACGAAGCCGGCCCGACGTCGCATCGCGGAATGCCGGCCGTCGGCGCACAGGACGAGGTCGGCGGCGATCGCGATCGCACCGTCGGGGCCGGCGGCGCGAACCCCGGCGATCCGGCCATCCGTCTCGATCAGCGACTGCCCCTCGGTCGCCATCAGCAGCCGGAAGCCGGGCAGCTTCCTCGCCTCGCGGCCGAGGAAGTCGAGGAAATCCCATTGCGGCATCAGCGCGATGAAGCGGTTCCGCGTCGCGAGCCGGCGGAAATCGGCGACGCGGAACGTCCGGCCGCCCATCACCGCCGATAACGTCTCGACCCGGCGCTGCGGCAGGGTGCGGAAGGCGTCGCCGAGGCCGAGATCGTCCATCACGGCCAGGGTCGAGGGATGGATGGTGTCGCCGCGGAAATCGCGCAGGAAGTCGTTGTGCTTCTCCAGCACCACGACCGAGACGCCCGCGCGGGCGAACAGCAGGCCCGCCATCATCCCCGCCGGTCCACCGCCGACGATGCAGATTTGTGCCGACAGGCTGTCCATGGAACCGCGCCTCCGGTTCGGCGGCGTTCGCCGCAGGACCGCTCCGATCAGGAGACACGAGCGCCCCGATCAGGAAACGAGCGCCGCCTCCAACAGGTCCAACGCATCGACGACGGCGCGACGTCGGATCTCGGCACGGCCGAGATCGCCGTAGCGCCGCTCCAGGTGGCGGACGCCGCCGCCGGTCGCCAGACCGAAATGCACGAGGCCGACGGGCTTGCCCGGGCTGCCGCCGCCGGGGCCGGCGATCCCGGTGATCGCCACCGCCACGTCGGCCCGCGACGCCGCCAGCGCGCCGCCCGCCATCGCGCGGGCGACCGCCTCGCTGACGGCGCCGTGCGCGCCGATGAGTGCGGTGGGCACCCCGATCGCTTCGGACTTGGCCTCGTTCGAGTAGGTGACGAAGCCGCGCTCGACGACCGCCGACGAGCCGGGCACCGCCGTCAGCAACCCGGCGACGAGCCCCCCCGTGCAGGATTCGGCCGTCGCGATCCGGGTGCCGGCCTCGGCGTAGGCCCCGACCAGGGCGGTGGCGCGGGCGAGGAGGGCGTCGTCGAACATCGCGCGAATCCCATTTTCGTTCGAAGCGGCCTTCGGATCATCGCAGCGGACGCGCGTCCGCCCAACCGTCAGCCCTGGCGCATGGCCGTCTCGGCCTGGGCGTCCACCGGGCTCGTCTCCACCTCCTCCGGCAGGCGGATGGTCGCGGCGGCCTGGGCCGCGAGGCCTTCCGAGCGGCCGACGAAGCCGAGCTTCTCCGTGGTCGTCGCCTTAATCGACACTGCGGTCAGCGGCACGGCGCAGATCTCGGCGATGCGGGCGCGGATCGTCTCGCGGTGGGCGCCGATGCGGGGCGCTTCCGCCAGCACCGTGATGTCGAGATGGTCGATGCGGCCGCCGCGGTCGCGCACCAGCTTGCAGGCATGGGCCAGGAACCGGTCCGACGACGCCCCGCGCCACTGCTCGTCCGAGGGCGGGAAATGGGTGCCGATGTCGCCGTCGGCGATGGCGCCGAGCAGCGCGTCGGTGAGGGCATGCAGCGCGACGTCGCCGTCGGAATGGGCGAGCACCCCGCGGTCGGCCGGGATCTTCACCCCGCCGAGCCAGACATGGTCGCCGTCGGTGAAGGCGTGCACGTCGAATCCGGTGCCGAGGCGGGTCACGTAGGTCGTCATGGCGATGTCCTTCGCACTGTCCTTCGCCGTCTCCTCGCCCGAGCCGGAAAAGGCCCGGTCGGCCTCGATCAGGTCGGAGGGTTGGGTGATCTTGCGGTTCTTCGGGTCGCCGGCGAACACCACCACGGCGAGGCCGGCCCATTCGGCGAGGGCGCCGTCGTCGGTGAAGCCGTGCAGGCCCTCGGCGGCGGCGGCGCGGTGCGCGTCACGCAAGGTCCCGAAGGCGAAGGCCTGCGGCGTTTGCACCGCGCGCAGGTGCTCGCGGGCCGGCGTCTCGCGCACGCGGCCGATGCCGCCCTGCTCGTCCACGAGCTTGATCGTGTCGGCGACGGCCACGCCCGGCACCGCCGCGCCGTGGTCGCGCCCGGCGGCGACGGCGCGGGCGATCAGCCCGGCATCGACGAAGGGCCGGGCCGCGTCGTGGACGAGGACCACGTCCGGTGCGCCCGCCGCCGCGAGCGCTTCGAGCCCGGCTCGGACCGAGTCCTGGCGCGTCGCCCCGCCCTCGACCGGCGGCAGCAGCTTCTCGGCGATGGCGGGCGCGAGCTCGGCGCGGCAGGTGTCGTAGAACGCGGCCGCGTCGGCGGCGATCACCACCTGGATCCGGCCGATCACGGGGTCGCGGCCGAGGGCGTCGAGGGTGCGGGTGAGGACCGCCTGCCCGCCGACGCGACGGTACTGCTTGGGCATCCCGCCGCCGATGCGGATGCCGCGACCGGCCGCCACGACGACGGCGGCGACGCTCGATCCGGGTTCGGACATGCCTGGGGGTTTCCGTCGTGCCGGGGCCGAGACCGCCTGCCATGCGGCCGGTTCGGGTCCTCAAAAATCTGCCTGTCGTTTATGCGGGGGATGAAGCGAAATCAAATCGCGCGGTTCCCCGCCCAACCCTCGCCCGGGGGCTTGCGCCGGGCTGATTTTGTCTATTTGTTGTGCAGAATGATGGCTGATCATTATTTGAGCGTCCTGCGAGGGGAGCGCTCGGTCGATCCGGTGGCGCTGCTGGCGCCGCTGTCGGGCGTCACCGACCTGCACATGCGCCGCATCGCGCAGGGTGCCGGCGCGAGCGCGGTGGTGTCGGAGATGGTGGCGGCGGCCGAGTTCGCGCGCGGTTCGGAGGAGGCGCGGCTCAGGGCGGAAGGGTCAGGCATCGCGCCGCACATCGTCCAGCTCGCCGGCTGCGCCCCCGAGCCGATGGCCGAGGCCGCCCGGATCGCCGCCGCGAACGGCGCCGACGTGATCGACGTCAACATGGGCTGCCCGGCCAAGATCGTCACCGGCATCGCCTCGGGCTCCGCGCTGATGCGCGACCTCGACCATGCGGCCCGCCTCCTCGGCGCCGTGCGCGAGGCGGTGTCGATCCCGGTGACGGTGAAGATGCGCCTCGGCTGGGACCACCACGGCCTGAACGCCGCGGAGCTCGCCCGCCGGGCCCAGGCACTGGGGCTGAACGCGGTCACCGTCCACGGCCGCACCCGGCAGCAATTCTACAAGGGCAGCGCCGACTGGGCCGCGATCCGGCCGGTCGTCGCGGCGGTGTCGATCCCCGTCATCGCCAACGGCGACGTGACGGACCTTTCCAGCGCCCGGGCGTGCCTGGCGGCCTCGGGTGCTGCCGGCATCATGGTCGGCCGCGCGGCGGTCGGGCGGCCCTGGCTCGTCGGCGCCCTCGCCGCGGGGCTGGCCGGGCGCCCGGTGCCGACGCTGTCGCAGTCGGCCCGGGCGGGGCTGGCGGCGGCGCATTATGCCGGGCTGATCGCGCTTTACGGTGCAGCGATGGGCGTGCGTCACGCCCGCAAGCATCTGGCGGCCTATGCCGACGCGGCGGGCGGCCTCGATGCGGCCGAGCGCACGCGGCTCCTGACCACCACCGACCCGGAGGTGGCGGACCGGCTCCTGCGCGCCGCCTTCGAGGCCGCCCCGGCGATCGCGGAGGCCGCATGAGCGACGGGGAACCCAGGGACGAGGCGATGCCGATCGGTCTCGACCCCGCCGCCAAGGAGCCCGCGGCGAAACCCCGCGGCATGCCGAGCGCCGAGGCGGTGATCAACGCCCTGCCGTTGCCGGTGCTGACCATCGACGCGGACGACCGCATCATGCACTGCAACCACGCGGCCGAGACGTTCTTCGACTATTCCGCCCGGCTGATGCAGCGGCGCCGGCTTCGCGACATCATCCCCTTCGCCTCGCCGATCATCGCGCTGGTGGCGGAGGTGCGCCGGCGCGGGTCCAGCGTCAGCGAGTACCGGGTCGAGCTGACACAGCCGCGCTCGGGCGCGGAGCGCAGCGTCGACGTGTTCGCCACCGCGCTCGGCGACGACGGCGAGGCGGTGGTGCTGATGCTCCAGGAGCGCACCATCGCCGACAAGATGAACCGCCAGCTGACGCATCGCGGCGCGGCGCGCTCGATGGTGGCGCTCGGCGCGATGCTCGCCCACGAGATCAAGAACCCGCTCGCCGGCATCCGCGGCGCGGCCCAGCTGCTCGAGCAGTCGGGGCCGGAAGAGGACCGGGTGCTGACCAGCCTGATCTGCGAGGAGACCGACCGGATCGTGCGGATCGTCGAGCGGATGGAGCTGTTCGGCGACGAGCGCCCGGTCGAGCGCGGCCCGGTCAACGTGCACGGCGTGCTCGATCAGGTGAAGCGCTCGGCGCAATCCGGGTTCGGGCGCCACATCCGCTTCGTCGAGACCTACGATCCGTCGCTGCCGCCGGTGCTCGGCAACCGCGATCAGCTCGTGCAGGTGATCCTGAACCTAGTGAAGAACGCGGCGGAAGCGATCGGCGCCGACGCGGTCGACGGCGAGATCACCCTGTCGACCGCGTTCCGCACCGGCCTGCGGCTTCAGGTCCCGGGCTCGCGCGAGCGCGTCAGCCTGCCGATCGAGGTGGCGGTGCGCGACAACGGCCCGGGCATCTCGGCCGAGCTGCTGCCGGATCTGTTCGACCCGTTCGTGACGACGAAGGCGCAAGGCTCCGGCCTCGGTCTTGCATTGGTCGCGAAGATCGTCGGCGATCATGGCGGCATCGTCGAGTGCGATCCCGCGCCCCGCCGCACCGCCTTCCGAATCCTCCTGCCCATGTCGAGCGCCCGCGACGGGCGCGAAGCGGTCGCGGAGCCCGAGTAAGAGTCATGCCCAACGGCCACATCATCGTCGCGGACGACGACGCCGCCATCCGCACCGTCCTCAACCAGGCGCTGTCGCGGGCCGGCTACGAGGTCCGCTCCACCGGCAACTGCGCGACCCTGTGGCGCTGGGTGGCGCAAGGGGAGGGCGACCTCGTCATCACCGACGTGGTGATGCCCGACGAGAACGTGTTCGACCTGCTGCCGCGCATCAAGCGGGTGCGGCCGGAGCTGCCGGTCATCGTCATGAGCGCGCAGAACACCTTCATGACCGCGATCCGCGCCTCCGAGCGCGGCGCCTACGAGTACCTGCCCAAGCCCTTCGACCTGAAGGAGCTGATCGCCATCGTCGGCCGGGCGCTGTCGCGCCCGCGCGGCACGGCCGCCGCCGCCGCGCCGCCCGACAACGAGGACATCCCGCTGGTCGGGCGCTCGCCGGCGATGCAGGAGATCTACCGGGCGCTCGCCCGGCTGATGCCGACCGACCTGACCGTGATGATCACCGGCGAGTCCGGCACCGGCAAGGAGCTGGTGGCCCGCGCGCTCCACGATTACGGCCGCCGGCGCACCGGCCCGTTCGTGCCCGTCAACATGGCCGCGATCCCGCGCGACCTGATCGAATCGGAGCTGTTCGGCCACGAGAAGGGCGCCTTCACCGGGGCGCTGCAGCGCTCGGCCGGCCGCTTTGAGCAGGCGGAGGGCGGCACGCTGTTCCTCGACGAGATCGGCGACATGCCGATGGAGGCGCAGACCCGGCTGCTGCGCGTGCTGCAGCAGGGCGAGTACACCACCGTCGGCGGCCGGGTGCCGATCAAGACCAACGTCCGCATCATCGCGGCGACCAACAAGGACCTGCGGATCTCGATCCAGCAGGGCATCTTCCGCGAGGACCTGTTCTTCCGCCTGAACGTCGTGCCGCTGCGGCTGCCGGCCCTGCGCGAGCGGTCCGAGGACGTGCCCGACCTCGTCCGCCACTTCTTCATCCAGGTCGAGCGCGAGGGCCTCACGCGGAAGATGCTCGACGGCGAGGCGATGGAGCGCTTGAAGCGCTACCGCTGGCCCGGCAACGTCCGCGAGCTGGAAAACCTCGTCCGGCGGCTCGCCGCCCTCTACCCGCAGGAGACCATCACCGGCCCGGTGATCGAGGCGGAGCTCGACACGCTGCCGCTCAGCCCCCCGGCCTCGGCCGGGAACGGCACCGCGCGCAAGGCCGGCGCCGACAACGAGACCCTGTCCGGCGCGGTCGAGCGCCACCTCTCGGACTACTTCTCTGGATACCGCGACACGCTGCCCCCGCCCGGCCTGTATCACCGGATCCTGCGCGAGATCGAAGGCCCGCTGATCGGCGCGGCGCTCGCCGCCACCCGCGGCAACCAGATCCGCGCGGCGGAGCTTCTGGGCGTCAACCGCAACACCCTGCGCAAGAAGGTGCGCGACCTCGACCTGCAGGTGTTCCGAACGGCGCGCTAGGCCGGACGGGTAGCGGCGCGCGCCGCGTCAGACGTACATCGCGATGGCCGATTGCAGCATCTCGTTGACGGTGCTGATCACCTTCGTGTTGGAGGAATAGGCCTGCTGCGTCTCGATCATCTTGGAGAACTGGTCCGAGATGCTCGCATTCGACTGCTCGACCGAGCCGCCGGTCACGGTCGCGCCGTTCAGGCCGAAGCTCGGCGCACCGGTGCTCGCGGTCGCGACGAAGGCGCCGCCGTCGAGCGAGGCGAGCGTGTCCCGCGCGCCGAACTGGGCCAGGGCCAGGGTGCCGAGCGCCTGGGTGCTGCTGTCCGACAGGGTGCCGGTGAGGGCGCCGGCGGGCGAGACCGACAGGCTGGAGAGCGCGCTCGTGGCGGTGGTCGGCACCTGGACCGGCGCGCCCGTCGAGGCCCCGGCGAACAGGTAGTACCCGGCCCCGTTGACGAGGTACCCGCTGGCATCCGGCGCGAAGTCGCCGCGCCGGGTGTAGGCCAGCGCCGAGCCGAAGCTCGGCGCCGACGCGGTCCCGAGATTCTGCCGGACCACGAAGTAGCCGTCGCCGCCGATCGCGAGGTTCGTCGCGATGCCGGTCGACGCCACCGTGCCCTGGAGCCCCAGGTTCGACCGCGTGCTGATCGCGACGCCGCCGGCGGGCTGCGTCCCGGCCTCGGTCTGCGCCAGCATGTCGGCGAAGCTCGTATCCGTGCTCTTGAAGCCGGCCGTGGTGCTGTTGGCGATGTTCCCCGAGATGTTGTTCAGCGCGAAGGATTGGGCCGAGGTCCCGGTGATGGCGTTCGAGAGCGCATCCATCAGGCTCATCGCGGATCTCCTTCAGGGAACGGCCCGGTGCAACCGGGCCCGACCAGAACGTCGGCCGACCATTCCCCGGCCACCCTGATTTGAGGATTTCATCGTTAATACGTGGTGTGTAACGATTTATGTCTCGATCTGGCATGAGCTCGCCCTGGATGCGAAGCTCGACATCTTGGAAACATTTGGAAACGACTGAACTAGCGGGGCTCGGACACCCGCACCTGCACCGACTGCCACGCGCCCGGCTTCGAGAACGAGGTCAGCCGCAAGCCGATGTTCGACGGGATCGACGTCGACCGGGTGACCAACCTCTACGGCACCGGCATGACCTGGGACTACGTGCGGCGCCTGCGCGGCCTCGTGAAGGGCAAGCTCGTGCTCAAGGGCATTGTCACGAGGGAGGACGCGAAGACCGCGCTCGACCACGGCGTCGATGCGCTGATCGTGTCGAACCACGGCGGCCGGGCCGAGGCGAGCCTGCAATCCACGATCGGCGTGCCGCCGGAGATCGTGACGGCGGTGAACGGCCGCGTGCCCGTGCTGATCGACGGCGGCTTCCGCCGCGGCACCGACGTGCTCAAGGCCCTGGCGCTCGGCGCCACCGCCGTGTGCATCGGCCGCCCCTCCGTCTGGGGGCTGGCCGCCTTCGGCGAGCCCGGGGTCGCCGCCGTGCTCGCCATCATGCAGCGCGAGTTCGAGACGATCATGCGCCAGGTCGGCGCCACCACGACCGCCGGGATCGGCGCCGCGGCGTCGACCGGGCCTGACACGCGCCGCGCGGCCGGCCCCGTCCCTCGGGCGGCGGGGCCGGCATTTGACAATCCCGGCCGCATCATCGACACCGCCGGCCGTCTGGGCATCGACCGAACGACGAGGCCGGTTGCCGGTTCCGGAGCCGCGCATGACCGCCTTCTCGGCCCCCTCCTTCCGTTCCGCACCGCGCTCATGATCCCCAGCCAAGCCGCGCGGCGACCCGTCCCGGCCACGCGGCCCGTCCCGGCCACCGGGCCCGGCTTCGCGTTCGGCGACTTCCTCCTGAGCACCGTGTCGGCGAGCCACGCGCGGGCCTGCGCCTGGCTGGTGGCGCTCTGCCTCGTCTGCTTCCTGCCCGGCCAGATCTCGCTCCAGCCGATGGACCGGGACGAGCCGCGATTCGCCCAGGCCTCGAAGCAGATGCTCGAGACCGGCGACGGCGTCGACATCCGCTTCCAGGGCGAGGCCCGGCACAAGAAGCCGGTGGGCATCTACTGGGCCCAGGCCGCTTCGGTGGCGGCCGGCGAGGCGCTCGGGGTGCCCCAGGCGCGAACCGAGATCGCGCTCTACCGCATCCCCTCGCTCGTCGGCGCGACCGCCGCCGTGCTCCTGGCCTACTGGGCGGCGCTCGTCTTCCTGCCGCGGCGCGGCGCCTTCCTCGCGGCCGCCCTGTTCGGCGCCTGCCTGATGCTCGCGGCGGAGGCGCATCTCGCCAAGACCGACGCGCTGCTGACCGCGTGCGCGATCGCGTCGCTCGGCGCGCTCGCCCGCGCCTGGCTCGGGCGATCCGGCCCCGGCCCCTCGACCGCGGGGCGGCTCGCGTTCTGGCTCGGCCTGGCGATCGGCATCCTGGTGAAGGGGCCGATGGTGCCGCTCTTCGTCGGCCTGCCGATGCTGGCCCTGTCGTGGAAGGCGCGCTCCGGCCGCTGGATCCTGGCGCTGCGGCCGTGGTCCGGCCTCGCGATCGTCGTCGCGGTCGTCGCCCCGTGGTTCCTGGCGATCGCCTGGCGCAGCGGCAGCGCCTTCTTCACCGAGGCGGTCGGCCACGACATGCTGGCCAAGGTCGGCAGCGCCAAGGAGAAGCACTGGGCGCCGCCCGGCACCTACGCGCTGGTGTTCTTCGCGACCTTCTGGCCCGGTGCCGCCTTCGCGGCTCTGGCGATCCCGTTCGCGTGGCGCCGTCGCCGGGACGATGCGGTCGCGTTCCTGGTCGCGTCGATCGTGCCGGCGTGGCTGATGTTCGAGGCCGTGCCGACCAAGCTGCCGCACTACGTCCTGCCGCTGATGCCGATGGTGGCGATCCTCACCGTGCTGGCGCTCCGGGCCGGCGCCCTCGATCCGACGCGGCGCGGCGCGCGGGCGATGGCGCTGCTGGTCCCGGCGATCCCGATCGGGCTGACGATCGGCCTCGCCGTGGTCGCGTGGCGCCTGGACCGGGTGCTGCCCGTGCTGTCGCTGCCGCTGCTCGGGGCCGCCTGCGCGCTCGCGCTGGCCGCCTGGATGGCCTATGCGCGGAACGGCGCCGAGCGGGCGATGGTGTTCGCGATCCTCTCCGCCTGCGTGCTCTCGCCCGCGGTGCTCGGGCTGGCGCAGACCGAGATCCCGGCGCTGAAGGTCTCGAACCGGCTCGCCGCGATCCGCGACGCGCTGCCGTGCCGGCCGCAGGTCGCGAGCCTCGGCTACCGCGAGCCGAGCCTGGTGTTCCTGATCGGCACCGAGCTCGCCACCCCGAACACCGGCGCCGACGCGCTGGCCTTCCTCCATGCGGGCGGCTGCCGCCTCGTCTTCGTCGAGCAGCGCTCGGCCGCCGACTTCGCCGATGCCTGGCCCGTCGGCGGCGTCGGCCCGAAGGCGGTGGGGCAGGTGTCGGGCTTCAACATCAACGCCGGCCGCCGGGTCGACCTCACCGCCTACGCGGTGACGCCCACGGCTCAGACGGTGACCCCATGAACGCGACGTCTCCCCGCCTCAGCATCGTGGTGCCGGTGAAGAACGAGGCCGGCAACATCGCGGGGCTCGTCGCCGAGATCGAAGCCGCCTGCGGGGCGCTGGCGCCCTTCGAGGTGATCTACGTCGACGACGGTTCCACCGATGCGACGCCGGCCGCGCTCGACGCCGCGCGTCAGGGCCGGCCCTGGCTGCGGGTGCTGCGCCACGCCCGCAGCGGCGGGCAGTCGGCGGCGGTGCGCAGCGGGGTCGCGGCGGCCGCCGGCCCGATCGTCGCGACGCTCGACGGCGACGGCCAGAACGACCCGGCCTTCATCCCCGTCCTGGTGGCGGCGCTGGAGCAGGCGGGCGAGGGGACGGGCCTCGCCCAGGGGCAGCGCAAGGGCCGCAAGGACGGGCGCTTCAAGATGATCCAGTCCCGCATCGCCAACGGCGTGCGCGGGCGGATCCTCAACGATTCCACCCGCGACACCGGCTGCGGCCTCAAGGTCTTCCGCCGCGCGGTCTACCTGCGCCTGCCGTACTTCGACGCCCTCCACCGCTTCATGCCGGCGCTCGTGGTGCGCGAGGGCTTCGCGATCGTGCACCGCGACGTGGTCGACCGCCCGCGCTTCACCGGCGTCTCGAACTACGGGCTGTTCGACCGCCTCTGGGTCGGCCTGCTCGACTTGGCCGGCGTGTGGTGGCTGATCCGCCGCAAGCGTCCGACGCCCGCCGTCACCGAGGTCTGATTCCGATGCTGATCCAGTTGGCGCGAGACCTGCCGGACTACTTCTACGACGTGTTCGTGACGCGGTTCGACTTCTGGCTGGTCTTCGGCATCGTCGCGCAGCTGGTCTTCGGCTCGCGCTTCATCCTGCAATGGATCGCCAGCGAGCGGGCGGGACGGAGCGTAATCCCGCTGTCGTTCTGGTTCCTGTCGATCGCCGGCGGAATCATGACCCTGGTCTACGGCTTCGTGCGCCGCGAGCCGGTGATCATCATCGGCCAGGGCCTCTCGACCGGGATCTACCTGCGCAACCTCGCCCTGATCTTCCGCAACCGGCGCGGAACCGAAACCAAGGCGGGCTGAACCGGCATTCCCGCGCCCGAGCCGACCGGCCCGAGGCCGGTACGGGACCGAGCCCTGCCGCGTCGCAGCCGGGTCCGCTCGGGGATCAGCGCCGCAGCGAAGACGGCCGCGGCAGCTGCCAAAGGTCGTCGTGGGACTCGGAGAACCGGGCGAGATGCCGATCGGCGTAGAGGCAGAGGAAACCGAGGGCGCAGGGCAGCCCGAACAGCAGAACCATCATCCACGGCATAGCGTCGACGTCTCATCTGAGAGCGGAAGCCGCGCGGCTCTCGTCGACGCGGTGCACAATGGGTAATGCATGTTAGGAACGCGTCAAGGCATCCTAGGACACGACGCCTAGTTTTGGCACCACAGCGTTAAGCGCGCGACACCGCGATGCCGCGCTTGATCCCCCGTCGCGCCCGTGCTCGTCTCGCCCCACCCACGCGCCGTTCGGAGCCCGATGCCACAGGACGATGCCCGCCACCCGCTCCCGCCGTTCCACGACGACCTCGACGCGGCCTTCGCCGAAGCGTGGCGGCTGCTGGCGGACGGGGTCGCGCAGGGACGGAGCGCGTTCCACGCCCCGAGCTTCGCGACGCTGGACCAGGCGGGCCGCCCGCGCAGTCGCACGGTGGTGCTGCGGGAGGCCGATGCCGCGACCGGCACCCTGCGCTTCCACTGCGACCGCCGCTCGGACAAGGCGGCCGAGGTCGCGGCCAACCCGGCCTGTGCGCTCCACGCCTACGACCGCGCGGCGAAGATCCAGATCCGGATCGAGGGCAGCGCGGGTCTCCACGTCGACGATGCCGTGGCGGACGCGGCCTGGGACGGCTCGCGGGCGATGAGCCGGGTCTGCTACGGCATCGCGCCCGCGCCCGGCACCGCGCTCGATGCCGGCGGCGGCTACGCAGTGCCCGACGAGGCAGCGGCGCTGACCGTCGGCCGTCCGAACTTCGCCGCCGTCCTCGTCCGCGCCGACGCCCTCGACTTCCTCTACCTCGACCGTCGCGGCCATCGCCGCGCCGGCTGGCGCCGCGACGGGGAAGGGTGGCGGGGCGAATGGCGGGTGCCGTGAGGGCGCCTCAGCCCGCCGCCCGCAACCGCGCGAACCCGGCGTCGAGATCGGCCTTCAGGTCCGCGACGTCCTCGAGCCCGATGTGGAAGCGCAGGGCGGGACCGCCGGGGGCCCACTGCGTCGCCGTGCGGTAGGGCCTGCAGTCGAAGGGAATGACGAGGCTTTCGAAGCCGCCCCAGGAGAAGCCCATCCCGAACAGCTCCAGGCCGTCGAGCATCGCGGCGAGGGCGGTCTCCGAGACGGGCTCGAGGACCACGCCGAACAGACCCGATGCGCCGGAGAAGTCGCGCTTCCAGATCGCGTGGCCGGGATCCTCGGGCAGGCCGGGATGGAGGACGCGCAGCACCTCCGGCCGCTCCTGCAGCCAGCGCGCCATCTCGAGGCCGGCGCGGCCGTGCTCGCGCAGCCGCAGGTTCATGGTACGCAGGCCGCGGAGCGCCAGGAACAGGTCCTCGGGGCCGGCGCAGGGGGCGATCTGGTCGAAGGTCCGCCGCACCGCCGGGAAATGCGCGGCGTTGGCCGAGGTCAGGCCGAGAAGCAGGTCGGATCCGCCGCTGAGATACTTGGTCCCGGCCTCGACGGCGATGTCGACGCCGCGCGCGTGCGGCGGGAACAGCAGCGGCGTCGCCCAGGTGTTGTCCATGATCACGGTGCCGCCGCGGGCGTGGACCGCGTCGGCGATCGCCGGCACGTCCTGCATCTCGAAGCTCTGCGAGCCCGGCGCCTCGACCAGCACGGCCTTGGTGTTGTCACGCATCAGCCCGGCGATGCCGGCGCCGACCAGCGGGTCGTAATAGGTCGTCTCGACGCCGAAGCGGGCGAGCAGCCCGTCGCAGAAGATCCGGGTCGGGCGGTAGGCGGAATCGGTGACGAGCAGGTGGTCGCCGGCCGAGACCGAGGCCATCAGCGCGACGGTGAGCGCGCACAGGCCCGAGGGCGTCGCCACCGTGCCGGCAGCGCCCGCCACCTCGCTCCAGGCATCGGTCAGCGCGTCCATCGTCGGCGTGCCGCTGGTGCCGTAATTGTAGCGGCCGCGCCGGTGCACGATGTCGTCGTAGGTCGGGTACAGCACGGTGGAGCCGCGATAGATCGGCGTGTTGACGAACCCGTGCTGCGCCGACGGATCGCGCCCCGCATGGACGAGGCGCGTCGCGACCCCGAACGATTCGGCGGTCTTGGACGAAGGCTTGGACATGGGCGCTTTGGCTCTCGGGCTGCGATCGGACGACGAAGCCCGGCAACCCGGCGGAGGTCAAGCGTGCGCCCGGGCCGCCCTTTCGATCAGTCGGCGTCCGTGACGGTGGCCTCCTCGTAGGCCTGCAGCCAGGCGGTGCGCTCCTCCGAGCCCTCCGCGTAGGGGCAATCGTCGATCGGCTTGCCGTAGAGGCGGGCGTTGCGGCCCTGGATGAACGGGCTGTCGCTGGCGGTGGCCTGGGCGTTCGCTTCGGGTTTCATGGGATCTCCTTGTGAGGTGTCCCTTCGTTAACGGCCTTGGGCCATCCTCGGCTCCGTCGTCGTTCGCGTTGCCGGAACCCGTCGCTTGCGTATCCTGCGTCTCCTCGCCGCCGGCGTCTCGGCCGGCGCCTCGATCCTCGTGATCGGGTTCGTCTGCGCCGACCGGCTGGCCCACACGGTGCCGAGCCCGGTCGCCCGCATCGTCCTGCCCGAACCTTCGGCGACCGGATCGATCCCGGCGCCGGTGAAGCCGGTCGCGGCCGTGAAGCCGGCACCGGCGAAGATCCCGAACGGGTTCGACACCGAGCGCCTGAACGCGCTGATGCGCGGCGACCCGATCCTGCCGACGAAGCGCTGACGTCGCGGGCGGGGCGGATGCCTGCTCTGCGCCGCCGGGCCTGACCGAAGCGGCCGGCGCGGGCTAGATCGCCAGGACTTCTCCGCGCCGGATGCCGGCGGACGCGATCGGGACGGACACCGTGGGCCTCGTCTACGCGCTCGGCGCCTATCTGAGCTGGGGCCTCGTCGTCCCGGTGCATTTCCGGCTGCTCTCGGGCTTCTCCCCGAGCCACATCCTGGCGGTGCGCATCCTGTGGTCGTGCCTGTTCGCGGTCGCGCTGGTGCTGCTGTGGCGCAACCGGGTGCGCACCCCGTTCCCGTTGCGGCCCCGGCACGCGCTGCTCTTCGTCTCGGCCGGGCTGATCGGCGTGAACTGGCTGCTGTACCTGCAGGCGGTGAACAGCGGCCACCTGCTCGATGCGAGCCTCGGCTACTACATCAACCCGCTGGTCAGCGTGGCGCTCGGCGCCGTGGTCCTGCGCGAGCGCCTGCGCCCGCTGCAGCGGGTCGCCGTCGGCATCGCCGCGGCCGGGGTCGCCATCGCCGTTGTGCTGGCCGGCACGTTGCCGCTGGTGGCGCTCGAGCTCGCGATGAGCTTCGCCCTCTACGGCCTGGTGCGGAAGGTGGTCGGGGTCGACCCGGCGGTCGGGTTCCTCGCCGAGACGCTGATCCTGACGCCGGCGGCCTTCGTCTGGGTGCTGCTGTCGCCCGAGCCGGCCCTGCCGCCCGATCCGCGGGACTTCGCCCTGCTGGCGCTGACGGGGGTGACGACGGCCCTGCCGCTGATCTGGTTCGCGGCGGCCGCAGACCGCCTGCGCCTCGCGACGCTCGGCCTGATGCAGTACATCGCCCCGACCTGCCTGCTGGCCTTGAGCGTCCTCGCCTATGGCGAGCACGTGGCGCCGCACGCGATCCCGATGTTCGGGCTGATCTGGCTGGCGCTGGCGCTCTACGCCTTCGACCTTCTCCGCGCCGGCCGGGCGGCGCGAGCGCATGGCGTGCCGGGCGAAACCGCCGCGCCGAACCCGGGCGCGATGCGTGTATAAGGCCGCTTCGTGCCCGGCATCCGCCGCGGGAAGCCAGTCCGAGTGTTGCGATGAGTGATCCCAGCGAGCCTGCCACGGTCACGCAGGCCGACTACGAGAACCTCGCCGAGGCGCTGCCGCAGCTCGCCTGGATCGCCACCGCGACCGGCGACATCATCTGGTACAACCGCCGCTGGTACGACTACACCGGCACGACCCTCGCGACGATGCGCGGCTGGGGCTGGCGCGACGTCCACCATCCCGACCACGTCGAGGCGGTGACGGAGCGCTTCAAGGCGGCGATCGCCGGCGGCGACGCCTGGGAGGACACCTTCCCGCTGCGGGGCAAGGACGGCACCTTCCGTTGGTTCCTGTCGCAGGCGATGCCGCATCGGGACGCGGCGGGCCGGATCCTGCGCTGGTACGGCACCAACACCGACATCACCCACAAGCAGGAAGCCGAGGACCGGCTGCTGCAATCCGAGGAGCGGTTCCGGGCGCTCGTCGACGCCTCCACGGCCGTGATCTGGAACACCGACGCCGCCGGCGCCCTGCTGCCGCCGCAGCCGCGCTGGAGCGCCTATACCGGCCAGTCCGAGGAGGCCTTCCAGGGCTGGGGCTGGATCGACGCGGTCCATCCCGACGACCGGGCGCATGCCGCCGAGGTCTGGGTCGGCTGCATCGAGGCGCGCACGCCCTACGCCGTCGACTACCGCCTGCGCCGGCACGACGGGCAGTGGCGCGACATGGAGGTGCGCGGCGTGCCGGTGCTCGCCGCCGACGGCTCCTTGCGCGAATGGGTCGGCTCCAACACCGACATCACCGACCGGAAGGAGGCCGAGGCCGAGGTCGAGCGGGCGCGGCAGGCCGCGGAGGCCGCCAACCTCGCCAAGAGCCAGTTCATCGCCAACATGAGCCACGAGCTGCGCACGCCGCTCTCGGCGGTGATCGGCTACTCGGAGATGCTCGGGGAGGAGCTCGAGGATATCGGGCAGGCCGCCCTGCTGCCCGACCTGCGCAAGATCGAGGCGGCGGCCCGCCACCTGCTCTCGCTCATCAACGACGTGCTCGACATTTCCAAGATCGAGGCCGGGCGCATGACCGCCTCGGCCGAGCACTTCACCGTCGCCGACCTGATCTCGGACGTCTCCGACGCCACCGGCTCGCTCGTCGAGAAGAAGGGCAACCGCTTCGTCCTCGACCTCGCCGACGACCTCGGCGCGATGCACCAGGACCAGACCAAGATCCGCCAGTGCCTGCTCAACCTGATCGGCAACGCGGCCAAGTTCACCGAGAACGGCACGATCACCCTGAAGGTCGAGCGCCAGCGCGAGGCCGGCGCCGACTGGTTCGGCTTCTCGGTGGCCGATACCGGGATCGGGCTCACCGAGGAGCAGATCGGCCGGCTGTTCGAGCGCTTCGCCCAGGCCGACGAATCGACCACGCGGCAGTTCGGTGGCACCGGCCTCGGCCTCGCCATCACCCGCGCCTCCTGCCGCACCATGGGCGGCGACATCGGGGTGACCAGCGTGCCCGGGCAGGGCTCGACCTTCACCCTGCGGCTGCCGGCGATCCTGGCGGTCGAGGACGAGGGGCAGGTCGCGGCCGAGCTCGCCGTGCCCGCGCCGGTGCACGCGCACGAGGAGCACGACGCGGTGCTGCTCGTCGACGACGACCCGGCTGCGCGCGAGCTGCTGCAGCGCTTCCTCGAACGCGAGGGCTTCCGCGTCCGCACCGCGAACGACGGCCGCGCAGGGCTGACGCTGGCGCGGGCCTTGAAGCCGCGCGCGATCCTGCTCGACGTCGAGATGCCGCGCATGGACGGCTGGGCGGTGCTGCACGCCGTGCGCAACGACCCGGAGCTCGCCGGCATCCCAGTGATCATGACCTCGGTGGTGGCCGAGCAGGGCCTCGGCCAGGCGCTCGGCGCCACCGACTACTTCGTCAAGCCGATCGACTGGGACCGGCTCAAGGGCCTGATGGACCGCTACCGGCCGGAGGGCGTCGAGGCCCGCGTCCTCGTCGTCGACGACGACGCGGACGCCCGCGAGCGCCTGCGCCGGACGCTCGCGCGCGACGGCTGGAGCGTCGACGAGGCCGAGAACGGCCGGGCGGCGCTGGAGCATTTCGAGGCGCAGCGCCCGAACCTGATCCTGCTCGACCTGATGATGCCGGAGATGGACGGGTTCGGGTTCCTGCGTGCGCTGCGGGCGCGGCCCGACGGCGACGTGCCGGTGGTGGTGCTGACCGCCAAGGAGATCACCGACGCCGAGCGCAGGAGCCTCCAGGCCCAGGCGGACCGGGTGATCGAGAAGGGGTCCTTGAGCCTCGCTGAGATCGGCCGGCAGTTGCGCGTGCTTTACGCGCGCGAGGTCTCCGCGCCGGTGCCGAAGAGCATGCAGGGGCTCCTCGACGCGCTCGCCGCGCGGGAGCGCTAGCGCGCGGATCGGCGCACCGGCGGAACCTTCCGCCGGCCCGCCCCTTTGCACTCCCGGCACGCGCCCGTCGCGGCGGGGCCTTGGAGCGCGCCCATGAATCCCATCGTCGTCGTCGCCCTGATCTGCGCCTCGTCGGTCCAGGTCCAGGATTGCAGCCGGGACAACGCCCTCGACGTGGTGACGGGCCCGGCCCACACCCTGCAGGAATGCCTGATCCAGGGCCCGGTGCTGGCCGCCAATGCCGGCCTCGGCAACGGCAAGGACAGCTACGTGAAGACACGCTGCGAGCCGCGCCGCTGAGGATCCCGCCCCGATGAGCGACGACGTCGATCCCGAGCGTGCGGTGATGATCCGGCTGCGGGCCCGCCTCGCGGTGGTCGAGCGTGCGGCCTGGTTCGGGATGGTCCACGCGATGCGGACCCGTCCGGCCGAGGTCGAAGCCTACATCGCCGCCGAGCGCGACAAGTGCGCGACCGGGTTCGCCGGCCCGAAATGGGCGCGCGACCTCACTGATGCCGAGCGCGCGATGCTCGGAGCGGAGGTGGATGCCGGCCTCGCGCAGTTGCTGCAGGACGCCCGCGACGAGGCCTAAGCCCGCCGCCCTACGCGCCCGATCCGAACCGGTCGCGCCAGGCCGGCGGAAGGCGGTGCGCTCCGGGCAAGGACGCCGCCACGTACACCCCGATCGCGACGGCACGGGCCAGCACCTGGGCCGCCATGTCGCCGAGGCGCGCCAGGTCGCCGATCGGGTCCGCCGGCGCCACCGCCCCCGTCGCGACGGAGAACACCACGTCGCCGTCGAGGGGCGTGTGCACCGGCTGGATTGCCCGCGCGAGGCCGACCTGCGCCGCCACCGCGAGGCGCCGGCACTGCGCCTTGGTCAGCGCCGCGTCGGTGGCGACCACCGCCAGCGTCGTCGCGGCGCCGGGCAGGCCGCGGACGGGAAAGGCGAGGGCGTCGTCCGGCATCGCGCCGGGCCAGCCGAGGCCGCCGAACTCCGCCGCCCGCTCGAACGGCGCCGCCCAGAAATGCGGGCCGTCGCCGACCGTCACCCGGCCGAAGGCGTTGACCGCCGCGAGCGCGCCGACCCGGAAGCCGGTGCCCGGAACGTCGGCCGAGGCCGAGCCGATCCCGCCCTTGAGGTTGGCCGTGCGCGCGCCGGTGCCGGCCCCGACCGAGCCGAGCGCCACGTCCTCCGAAGCCGCTTGGGCCGCCAGGAACCCGAGCTCGCGATAGGGCGGATAGCGGCCCCACGCCTTGTCGCCGCCGTTGAGCAGGTCGAACAGGATCGCGCCCGGCACGATCGGCACCCGCATCCCGCCGACGGGAAAGCCGCGCCCGTTCTCGGCGAGCCACGCCACGACCCCCGCGGCGGCGTCCAGCCCGAAGGCTGAGCCGCCCGACAGCACCAGCGCGTCGATGCCCTCGACGGTGCGCTCGGGGTCGAGCAAATCGGTCTCGCGGGTGCCCGGCCCGCCGCCGCGGACGTCCACCGCCGCCGTGACCGGCCGGTCGAACACCAGCGCGGTGACGCCGCTGGCGACCCGTGCGTCCGCGGCGTGGCCGACCCGGATGCCGGCGATGTCGGTGATGGCGTTCCGCATGGATGGCAGCATGCCACGATCGCGCGCGGGCCGCACGGCTTGAGCGGCGATGCGGGCGGGTGCAGGATCGCGACGATGCCCCAGGACGTCCTCATCCGCCCCGTCGCCCGCGCCGACCACGCGCAGTGGCTCCCGCTCTGGGAGGGCTACAACCTGTTCTACGAGCGCGTCGGCCCGGCGGCGATCCCGCCCGCGGTGACGCAGGCGAACTGGGAGCGGTTCTTCGACGCCTACGAGCCGATGCACGCGCTGGTGGCCGAACGCGAGGGCCGGCTGATCGGCCTGACGCACTACCTCTACCACCGCACCACCACGGCCACCGCGCCGTTCTGCTACCTGCAGGACCTGTTCACGACGGCCGACGCCCGCGGGCGGGGCGTCGGCCGCGCGCTGATCGAGGCCGTCTACGTTGCGGCGCGCCGCGCCGGATCGCCCCGGGTCTACTGGCAGACGCACGAGACCAACGCGACGGCGATGCGGCTCTACGATCAGGTCGGCGACCGCTCGGGCTTCGTGGTCTACCGCAAGTCGCTCTGAACCCGTCGTGCACCGCGACCCCGCGCCTGTGGACGCGCGGCGCGCCGGACGCATCGCGAAGGGTGCTCGCGTGTTAACGGGAGGCTCGGGATTTCCCGCGGCGTGCAACCGGAGCGACGATGGCGTTCGGCATCGAGATGGGGCTCGGGCTCGACGGGCAGGGCATCGGCCAGCCGGCCCGCCTCGACCTGGAGGAGCTGCTCGCGACGCGCCTGCTCGTCCAGGGCAATTCCGGCTCGGGCAAGTCGCACCTGCTGCGCCGCCTGCTGGAGCAGAGCGCCGGCCACGTGCAGCAGGTGGTGATCGACCCCGAAGGCGACTTCGTCACTCTCGCCGAGGCGCACGGCCACCTCGTGGTGGACGGAAGCCACGGGGAGGGCGACCTGCAGGCGATCGCCGCGCGGGTGCGCGGGCACCGCGTCTCGGTGGTGCTCGACCTCGAGAGCCTCGACATGGAGGCGCAGATGCGCGCCGCCGCCGCCTTCCTCGGCGGGCTGTTCGAGGCCGAGCGGGCGCATTGGTATCCCTGCCTCGTCGTGGTCGACGAGGCACAGATCTTCGCGCCGGCCGCCGCCGGCGACGTCTCCGACGAGGCCCGCAAGATCGCGCTCGGTGCGATGACCAACCTGATGTGCCGCGGGCGCAAGCGGGGCTTGGCCGGCATCATCGCGACGCAGCGGCTGGCCAAGCTCGCCAAGAACGTCGCGGCCGAGGCCACCAACTTCCTGATGGGGCGCACCTTCCTCGACATCGACATGGCGCGGGCCGCCGACCTGCTCGGCCTCGACCGGCGCGGCGCGGAGCGTTTCCGCGACCTGGCGCGGGGCGAGTTCGTGGCGCTCGGGCCGGCGCTGAGCCGCCGTCCGCTGGCCCTCCGCATCGGTCCGGTCACCACCTCGTCGCGCGCGGCCTCGCCGACCCTGATCCCGCTGCCGCAGGCGGCGGACGCGGACCTGCGCGCCCAGATCCTGGCGCCGGCCGAAGCCGGCTTCGCCTACCCGACGCGGGCGTCGCGGGCGCCGGCGACGCCGCGCGTCAGCCCCGCCGACCTGATGCGGGAGCTCGCTGCCCACCGTCCGGAGCCGGCCGCCGCCCCGCCCGTGCTCGACGAGGCCGAGAACCGGGCCGGCTGCGAGGCGATCCTGCGCGGGCTGGTCGCCGAGCCCGAGGCCGGGCGCCAGTCCGTCGCCGTGGTCTACCAGGACTTCCTGGTCCGCTGCCGGATGCGCGGCCTCGACGGCGAGCGCGTCGGGCTCCAGGCCTTCCGCCGCTCCCTGAGCGTGGCACGGGCCGGGATCGATGCGGCGCCCGCCGCGACCGACGGGGACGAACGCTGGACGCAGGCGCAGGAGGCCGCCGCCGGGATGCCGGAGGAGGTCCAGGGCCTGTTCCTGCTGCTGGCGCGGGCGGCGCTCGCGGGCGAGCCCTGTCCCGGCGATGCTGCGCTGGCCCGGGCCATCGGCAGCCGCTCGCCCGGCCGCGCCCGGCGCCTGCTCGGCTACATGGAAAGCCGCAACGCCATCGTCGGCCGCGTGGACTTCTCGAAGAATCGCATCATCGCCCTGCCGGCGCTCGGCTGCGAGACCGCACCGGGCGACCCGAAGGCGGACGTCGCCGAGCCGGCGGCGGCGGACGCCCCCGATCCCGGGGCTAGCTGGGGGCTGTTCGCGGCGGAGTGAGGGTTTTGCCGCGAACGCGAGACGCTTGGGGTCAGCCTGCGCTGAGCCGCATCAGCTCCGCGATCAGGGTCCTCGACGACTCCGCGACGCTCAGCCCGTCGGTGACCAAGGTCATGTCGGGGTCGAGCGGCGCCTCGTAGGGCGCCGAGATCCCCGTGAAGTTCGGGATCGCGCCGGCCCGCGCCCTGTCGTACAGGCCCTTCGGGTCGCGCGCCTCGCACACCGCCAGTGAGGTGTCGATGAAGACCTCCAGGAACGGGATGTCGCCCGCGATCTGCCGCGCCGTCGCGCGCTCGGCGCGGAACGGCGAGATCAGCGACACGATCACCACCAGTCCCGCCTCCGCCATCAGGCGCGCGGTCTCGGCCGCCCGCCGGATGTTCTCGGCGCGGTCGGCCGCGGTGAACCCGAGGTCCCGGTTGAGGCCGTGGCGCAGGTTGTCGCCGTCGAGCACCATGGCGTGCCGCCCCGCCTCGGTGAGCGAGCGGTCGACGGCGTTGGCGATGCTCGACTTGCCCGCCCCCGACAGCCCGGTGAACCAGGCGATGGCCGGGCGCTGGCTCAGGCTGCGCCAGCGCGTCTCGCGGGGCTGAAGGGTCTGCCAGGTCAGGTTGTCGGCGCGGTGCGACGGGTCGGGCAACGGCACAATCCTCGGGCCAGCTCTCGCATCCCCCCGCCCCCTCGGGGATCCGCTCGCGCGATGCCTAGCCGGAACCGCGTCGGAACGGAACCCGTCGATCACGCTCGCGTGAACGATGGCTCCGCCACCGGGGCGGCCTTGGGGATCGCCCTCGGCCGACCCTCGTCGTCGATCGCGACGAAGGTGAAGGTCGCCGACGTCACCTTCTCGCGCACCTGCGTCCGGAAGCGCCGCGCCCAGGCCTCGACCTCGATCTTCATCGAGGTGCGCCCGACATGCCCGATCCGGGTGTAGACGCAGAGCACGTCGCCGATCCGCACCGGGCGGATGAAGGTCATGGCGTCCAGGGCCACGGTGACCACGCGGCCCTCGGCCCGGTCGACCCCGGCGATGCCGCCGGCCTGGTCCATCTGCGACAGCACCCAGCCGCCGAAGATGTCGCCGTTGGCGTTGGTGTCGGCCGGCATCGCGATGGTGCGCACCGTCAGATCGCCCTGCGGTTCCTCGGCGCTGTCCCGGTCCATGCGGTCCTGTTCCTTGGCGCGAAGCGCACCGACGCTCTCGGGGCGCGGCGCCGATTATGCGCGAACGCCGCGATGTCGAAAGGGGTCAGGGCATCAGGCCGGCGAGTTTCAGGCCGGCCGCCAGGAAGACGGCGGCGGCGCAGACCAGGCATTCGAGCGGGATCGATTGCCAGAGGTCGCGCACGACCACCTCGCGCGTCGCGATATCGTCCATGGGGCGTTCCTCCCGGGCGGACCGATCTGATGCCGGCCGTCCCGAACGCGAGACCCTACACCGGATCGCGCGCGAACGCAGCCCGTTTGCCCAAGTCATGAAAAAACCCGACGGCCCCAAGGGCCGCCGGGTTCAGACTTCGACGCAGGCTCGCCGTGCGATCAGTAGAAGAACCGACGACGCGGGCCGTAGAAGCGGCGGCCGTAATACGGACGACGGTAGAACGGACGCGGGCCGTAGAAGCGGCGGCCGTAATACGGGCGGCGGTAGAACGGACGCGGCCCGAACCGGCGGCGGTAGAAGTACTGGGCCTTCTCGGCGACCGCGGGGGCGGCTTCCGTCTGAAGGGCGAGGCCGGGGCCGACCGGGGCGGCGGACGCGCCCTGCGGGGCGGCGGCCGCGAAGCCCAGGACGAGCAGGGCGGCCAGCAGGAATTTCCTCATCGCGGATCTCAACTCTTTCGTGGATGGGAGACGTACGAGCGGGGCTTGAGCCCGAGCCGTCGAAACGCACGAACCGCGAAAAGCGTTTCGTCGCGAAAGCCGACTTTCGGTTGTGATCAGGCGATCTGCGTCGTCATGTCGATGACCTTCGCGGTCTCGCTCTGACGGACCAGCGCGATGCCGTGCTCGCAATCCTCGCGGCGAACGTAGCCCTCGCCCGAATCGGCGACGACGTTGCCGTTCTGCGCCCGCAGGCGCCAGCGCCAATGGCCCGGCGCATCGCGGTAGATCTCGAATCGCATCGGGGCTGCTCCTGTCTCGATGCCGTCGAGATGGGGCGCGGGACCACCGCCGGCAATGCTCCCGCGCCGGCGGCAGGACACCGGATACGGAAAAGCAGAAGGCCGCCCCGGGCATCCGGGGCGGCCTTCTCGATCAGGTCAGGGAGCGAGCTGGCTCAGGAGCGCGGGCTGCGGTCGAGCCAGCCGATGGCACGGCCCTCGCCGCCGCCGTTGCCGCCGCCGCCGCTGCGCGGACGGTTGTTGGCGGGCTGGCGCGGACGATCGCCGGCGGCGCGCTCGGGGCGCGGGCCGTTGCTCGGGCGCTCGCCCTGCGGGCGGGCGTTGCGGGTGTCGGGCTGGCGGGCGCCGTCGGGACGACCCGGGCCGCGGCCGGCCTCGGCGGTGCGGTTGCCGCCGCCGAACGGGCGGCCCTGGCCGGGACGACCGCCGGGCGCCTGGCCCGGCCGGCCACCGGGACGCTGGCCCGGACGGCCGCCGCCGGGGCGCTGGCCGCGGGTGTCGGGACGGCGCTCCTCGGCCTGGGCGATCTCGGCCGCCTCCTGGCGCGAAGGCGGGGTGAAGCCCTCGGGGAAGGGGGCGACGGGGATGCGCTGGCGGGTGATGCGCTCGATGTCGCGCAGGTACGCCTTCTCCTCGTCGTTGCAGAACGAGATCGCGAGCCCGTCCGCGCCGGCGCGCGCGGTGCGGCCGATGCGGTGGACGTAGCTCTCGGGCACGTTCGGCAGGTCGAAGTTGACGACGTGGCTCACCGCCTCGACGTCAATGCCGCGCGCGGCGATGTCGGTCGCCACCAGCACGCGGCACTGCCCGTCCTTGAAGGCGGCCAGCGCGCGCTCGCGCTGCGGCTGGGACTTGTTGCCGTGGATGGCGGAGGCCGCGGTGCCGACCTTCTCGAGGCCCCGCACGACGCGGTCGGCGCCGTGCTTGGTCCGGGTGAAGACCAGCACGCGCTCGATCTTCGGATCGCGCAGGATGTGGGCGAGCAGCGCCTGCTTGGCGCCGGTATGGGCGAAGATCACCTGCTGCTCGACGCGCTCGGCGGTGGTGGCCACCGGCGTGACGGCGACCTGGACCGGATCGCGCAGGTACTGGTCGGCGAGGCCGGCGATGTTCTTCGGCATGGTCGCCGAGAAGAACAGGCTCTGGCGCTTGGCCGGCAGCATCTTCACGATGCGCTTGAGCGCATGGATGAAGCCGAGGTCGAGCATCTGGTCGGCCTCGTCGAGGACGAGGATCTCGACGCCTTCCAGCGTCAGCGAGCGGCGGTCGACGAGGTCGATCAGCCGGCCCGGGGTGGCGACGAGGATGTCGACGCCCGGCGCCAGCGCCCGCTCCTGGCGGCCGATGGTGACGCCGCCGAACACGACGGTGTTGGTCAGCGGCAGGTGCCGGCCGTAATCGGAGAAGCTCTCGGCGATCTGGTTGGCGAGCTCGCGGGTCGGCGAGAGCACCAGCACCCGGCAGCCGCGACGCGGCGCATGGCGCTTCTCGAGGCTCAGGCGGTGCAGGATCGGCAGGGCGAAGGCGGCGGTCTTGCCGGTGCCGGTCTGGGCGATGCCGCAGAGGTCGCGGCCTTCCATCGCTGGGCGGATCGCCTGCGACTGGATCGGGGTGGGGGTGTGGTAGCCGGCCTCTTCGAGCGCCTTCAGCACGGGCTGGGCGAGGCCGAAATCGGTGAACTGGGTCAAGGTGTTACTTCTCAGGCAGCCGGATCGCGAGCGCGGGCCCGGCTCGTGTCGAGCGGCGCCGCCAAGTACGGAGAGAGGTGCGATCCGTAGAGCAGGAGGCTGCCCGCGTGATGGGGCGGCCCGGGTGCATGCACGTTATGAAGAGAGGGGCCGGACATTCGGAGAGGCGCGATCCGCGCCGTCCCTCGTATCCGTCACGCAGCCCTCTCAAGCGGACCCGTCTGTCGGCCGCTGACGCTGCCCTCGGGCTATGCGCCTTCGCGGTTGCGAAGTCAACGGCCGGTCAACCGTCGCCGCATTGCGGGATGGACGCGGCGCCACGGCCGGTGCAGCGTCCGCCGATGCCGTCCCGTCTCCCCGCCCGCCCGCTCGCCCGAGCCATCCCGCACCGGAGCGGATCGGTCCCGTTCCGGAGGCACCGGGCCGTCCGGCCGCCCGGCGGTCGCGGATGATCGCCCACCACACCGCGATCTACGTCGGCTCCCGCGGCTTCGCCGCAGCGATCAACCTCGGTTCGGTCGCGGTGTTCACGCGTCTCGCGCCGCCGGAGAGCTACGGCACCTACCTCTACATCCTGTCCTGGTCGCTGGTGCTCTACGGAGCCACCTGCCAATGGCCGAAATTCGCGTTCTTCGCGCTGTACGACGAGGCGAGCGAGGGCGCGCAGGTCGGCACGGTCCTGCGCATCCTGCTGTGCACGCTGGCGCTGGCGGCGATCGGAAGCGCGCTCGCGGTGGCGCTCCACGTCGTGTCGCCGCGGATCGCGGCGGCGATCGTCGCACTCGCCTTCGGCACGACCCTGTTCGAGGGCGCCACCGAGATCGCGCGCACACGGCTGCAGGCCGTCGCGGTGGCGATGTCGGTCGTCCTGCGCGGAATCCTGATCCTCGGCCTCGGCAGCGCGGTGCTGATGGTGTCGGGCGACGCCGTCCATCTCGCGCTGGCCGTGGCGACCGCCTACGCGCTGTCGTCGATCCCGGCCGCCGCGACGGTGGTCCCGCTGATGCCGGGCCGCGGCAGCCGGGCGGAGGCGCTGCGCCTCATCGCCTACGGCTGGCCGCTGGTGCTGTCCTTCGGCATCGCGGCTCTGGCCCAGGTGGTCGACCGGCTGATCATCGTGAAGACCGTCGGACCGGAGCATCTCGGCGCCTACGGCGCGATCGCCGACTTCCTGAAGCAGAGCTTCGTCGTGTTCGGCGAGGCGCTGGCCCTCTCGCTGATCTCGATCGCCAAGCGCGAGGCGCGCTCCGGGGGGATGCCGGCGGCGACCGCGGTGCTGTGCGACGCCGCCCGCGCGATGGCGCTGGTCGCGGCCTTCGGCGCCGCGTTCTACCTCAACTTCGACGGGGTCGTCGTCTCGGTCCTGCTCGGGCCGGACTATCGCGACCAGGCGCGGGCGCTGGCCCCGGTGCTGATCCTGGCCAGCGTGCTGATGATGTTCCGCGCCTACTATTTCGGGCAGATCATCTACTTCACGCAGTCGAGCCGCCTCGAGGCCGTGGCCTCGACGGCGACCCTGGTGACGGTGAGCGTGCTCTCGCTGGCGCTGATCCCGCATCTCGGCGTCGCCGGCGCGGCGATCGCCTTCGCGGCGGGTCAGGCCGCGGCCTGCCTCGTGTTCATCCTCGGGGCGAACCGGCACGGGTCCGGCCTGCCGGCGATGCCGCTTCCGCTGGCCGACATCGCCGGCATCGCGGCGATCGCCGTGGCGACCGGCCTCGTCCCGGCGGCCCTCGCCTGGCTCCCGGGCGGGGAGGGCGCCCCGGCGCAGATCCTGCGCTTCGCCGTGCTGGCCCTCGGCTTCCTCGCGGCCGCGTGGCGCTACGACGTGGTCGGCATCGCCGGCGTGGTGCGGCAGCGCCTGCATCGGGTCGCCGGATGAGGGCGGGTGCGACGGCCAGGATGCCGGGCGGGCTGTACGCCGCCCTGCGCCCGCTCGATCCGGCAGCGCCCGGCGTCGCGGCCTGGCGCGCGCTCGGCGCGAAGGCCTGCGTCGCCAACCCGTTCTACGAGGCCGACTACGCGCTGCCGGCGGCCGGGGCCTTCGGCGACGGCGTTCGGCTCCTGATCGTCGCCGACCGCCCGCCGGACGAGCCGGGCGCGCGATGGCTCGCCCTGTGGCCGTTCCGGATCTCGCGCATCCGCTGGGGCCTGCCGCTGCCGGTCCTGATCGGCTGGACGCACGGCTTCTGCCCCTTGGGCGTGCCGCTGCTCGACGCCGCCGAGCCCGACCGCGCCCTCGCCGGGCTGCTCGATGCGCCCAGGGCGCTCGGGCTGCCGCCGCGGCTGCTGCTGCTCAACGCGCCGGCGGATGGCCGCTTCGCGGATCTGCTGGCGGCGCGGACGGGGCGGCGCGATGCCGCCTACTGGGCGCATGCCCGCGGCTCCCTCGACCTCGCCGGCCTGACGCCGGAGGCGCGCACGGGCTATCTCGGCCACGTCAGCGGCAGGAGCCGGCGCAAGCTGCGGCTCGCGCGCGAGCGCCTGGAGGCCGGCGGTGCGGTGGTGCTCGAGACGATCGCCGATCCGGCCGCGCTGATCGACGCGCTCGACGACTACGTCGCCCTCGAGACCGCCGGCTGGAAGGGCCGGGCCGGGACCGCCCTCGGCCGGCGCCCGGCCGAGGCTGCGTTCCTGCGCGGGATGGTCGCCGGGTTCGGCGCCCAGGGCCGGATCCGGATCTTGCGCCTGCGCCGCGATCGCCGCACGCTCGCCGCCGCGATCCTTCCGCGAAGCGGTCACGAGGATTTCGTCCTGAAGATCTCCTACGACGAGGCGGAGGCCGCCGCCGCGCCGGGCGTCCAGCTCGTCCATCGCCTCACCGAGGCCGCGCTGCGGGACGGCGCGATCGCGCGGATCGATTCCTGCGCCGCCCCGGACTACCGCCTCGCCGAGATGTTCTGGACCGGGCGCCGGGCGATCGCGCACCGGTTGGTCGAGGCCTCGCCCGACCCGCTCTTCCCGCTCGCGGCCGCGCTGGAGCGTGCCCGCGAGCGCTATGCCAAGTGGCGGGCCCGTTAGAGCGTTGCGGCGGCGGCGCATTGCCTCCAGGGTCACGCGGTCCAGTTTGCCACGGCAAGAGACTCGAAGCTCGACCGGGAGGATCCGATTTCCAACGCCCCTGCCGCCCGCGCCGCCGATCCGTCCGAGAAGCCGGATCGCCACGCCCCGAAGCCGCCCGAGCTGATGTCGCCCTGGCGCACGGATGCGCGCGTCGCGCTCCAGGCCGAGGCCCGCGCCTTCGCCCGCGACGTGGTGATGCCGCTCGCCGACGCGCTCGACCCGCAGAAGGCCGAGATGCCGCGCTCGCTCATCGCCGCGATGGCCGAGAAGGGCTGGTTCGGCCTGACGATCCCGGCCGAGCACGGCGGCATGGGGCTCGGGGTGTTCGAGTACTGCCTCGTCTCGGAGGAACTCGCGCGGGCGTGGCTCTCGGTCGGCAGCATCCTGGCGCGGGGGCAGGGGCTCGGCACGCAGGTGCTCGACGACGCCCGCCGCGCCGACCTGCTGGCGCGGTCGGCGCGGGGCGAATGGATCGGCGGCATCGCCCTCTCCGAGCCGGGAGCCGGCTCGGACCTGGCCGGCGTGCAGACGCGGGCGGTGCGCGAGGGCGACCATTGGGTGCTGACCGGGACCAAGCGCTGGGCGGGCTTCGCGCGCGCGGCCGACTTCATCGAGGTTCTGGCCCGGACCCGCGATCCGGAGCCCGGCGAATCGCGCTCGGCCGGGCTCGAGCCGTTCCTGGTGGTCAAGCCGCCGGGTGAGTTCCCCGAGGGCATGACCGGGCACGTCATCGACAAGATCGGCTATCACGGCTTCCTGACGTTCCAGCTCGAGCTCGAGGGGGTGCGCGTCCCCGAGAGCGACCGCCTCACCGGCCTCTACGGCGACGGCGGCGCGGACGCGGATTCCGGCGGCTTCGCCTCGGTGCAGCGCGGCCTCAACATCGCCCGCGTCCACACCGCGGCCCGCGCCGTCGGCGTCGCGCGCGCGGCGGTCGAGGACACCCAGGCCTACCTTCAGGAGCGCGTGCAGTTCGGCCACCCGATCGGCGACTTCCAGGCGCTGCGCTTCGCGCTCGCCGACATGGCGGCCGAGGTGGCGCAGGCGCGCGCCTTCTGGTGCCAGGTCGCCCATCTCCTCGACCAGGGCGAGGCGGCCGAGAGCGAGTCCGCCATGGTGAAGCTGCTGGCCACCGAGATGGCGGTGCGCATCACCAACCAGGCGATGCAGCTCCACGGCGGCAACGGCTACACCACCGAGCGGCGGGTCGAGCGCTACTGGCGCGACGCGCGGCTGACGACGATCTTCGAGGGCACCAGCGAGATCCAGCGCCGCATCATCAGCGACCGGATGCTGCCGAAGGCCTGACGCCCGCACGGCGACCGCCCGCCCCCGCACGCGTGTGCGAGGCGCGACCGTCGGCGAGGCGGCCTGCCGGACGCGCTTGCGGCGGGCGGACGCCCTTTTGTGCGCGGGGACGACAACATCGAACTCGCCGACGCCGACGGCTCCGTCGGCGTCCGGGCGTCCAGGGGTGCGTTCCGGGGCCTCGTCGAGGATCGGCCGCGAGACGTTTCGCAACGATGCGGTGGTGCAGGGCCCCCAGCGCGGTGCCGGCCATCGCGGACCGCGATCGATCGGGCGTGGCTGCCATGAATGCCGGCTCGGGACATTCTCGCCCCTGCAATCGTTTGCGGGACGACGCTCGCGCGTGACCTGAAACCCGCCGCGCGCTGCCGCTCACCCTCAGGGTTGGGCTGCCGGTGCCCGCTCGCCGGCGCGGGCCCGGGCCAGGGTCCGGCCGAGGCGCTGGGCCATCTGGTCGCGCAGGGCCTCGGCGACCTCGATGTCGACGAGCCGCCAGGTCCAGCCGCGCAGGCGCAGGCGCACCCGCAGCTGCTGCGCCCGCGGCGCGTCCGGCGGGATCGCGATCACGGCGGTGCGGAAGCCGCGCATCTCCGAGGCGATCCAGAACGGAAACACCCGCCCGATGCGATCCAGCCTGAGCCCGGACGGCTTCACCCCGTCGGGACGCGGGATGTCGAGGCTCTGCGGCCAGCCGTCGTCGAGCAGGTCGAGCACGGTCTCGGGCGTCACCATCGATTCCGCGAGCGCCAGCGCCACGCCGACCGCCGCCTCGTTGAGGCGCTGGCGATCCTTGGCATCGAGGGTCGGATCGTTGTCCGACGCCGAGCGCAGGGCGGCGGTGGTCTGCCGGACCAGCGACAGCCGCAGCGTGCGAAAGTTGGCATGCTGCTGGACGAACGCGACGTCGTGCGCCCTTACCGCCCGCGCGAAGTCGTAGAGCGTCCAGAGCGGCGTCAGGGTGAAGGCGAACCAGCCGAGCACCGCGACGAGGGGAAACACCCACCAGCGCATCGCCCAGCCTATCGCCCGGCCGCCGCGCTCACGCGCCGACCGACCACGCGTGCAGCGGCGCGAAGGCCGCGACGACGCCCTCGTAGACCGGCCGCTTGAACGGCACGATCAGCTCCGGCAGCTCCGCGAACGGCACCCAGCGCCACGCGTCGAACTCGGCCTTGTGAGCACCGCCGCCGGGACGCTCGACGTCGATCGCGTCGTCGTCCCCGAGGAACCCGAAGGCGAACCAGCGCTGCGTCTGCCCGCGGTAGCGACCGCGCCACGCCTGCTTTCGCACATCGGGCGGCAAGTCGTAGGACAGCCAATCCGGCGCCTCGGCGAGCAGCCGGACCGAGGCCGCGCCGACGTTGGTCTCCTCGTGAAGCTCGCGCAGGGCTGCGGCCTGCGGCGCCTCGCCGTCGTCGATCCCGCCCTGCGGCATCTGCCAGGCGAGGTCGCCCGCGACGTGCTCGGGGCCGGCCTCCGGCTTGCGGCGACCGACGAAGACCAGCCCGGCGCGGTTGATCAGGGTGACCCCGACACAGGGGCGATAGGGCAGGCTCTCGCCCGGATCGCGGGATTCGGTGTCGCTCTTCATCGGCCGCGACCATAGGGAGGGCCAACCGGCGCGGCAACGTCGGGAAACACGATATCGGCAGCGCCCGATCGCGGCAGCCGCCGGGCTCAGTCCGCCTTCGTCACCCGCACCGCCTTCGCGCCGCGGAGCGCCACGCTCGCCGGCACGAGGCGGATGCCGCGGCCCTCGAGCTCGCGGCTCCAGCGCGCGATCCGCTCGATCGTCATCGGCTGGGCGCTGCCCGAGGCGAGGGCGAAGCCGTTGGCGCGGGCCTGCGCTTCGAGCCGGGCGAGCTCGCGATCGATCGCCTCCGGGCGCGGCACCGCGTCGAGGACGATCTCGGCGCGGGCCGCCGGCACCTTGGTCCTGCCGAGCAGGTCCGCGGGCACGCCGCGCGCGTTGGTGCCGTCGTCGAGGAAGCCGAGCCCGCGGGTGGCGATGTCGCGCAGGACCGGCTCGAACGCGACCGCGTCGGCCATGAACTTGGCCCCCATGAAGTTCGTGACGCCGACATAGCCCGAGAACCGGCTCATCACCCAGGCGAGGCGGTCGGCGTTCTCGGATCCCTTGGCGGCGGTGAGCAGGCCCTGCGGGCCGGGATCGCTGTCGGGGTAGTCGAACGGCTCCATCGGCGCTTGGAGCAGGATCTCGTGGCCGAAGGCGCGGGCCCGCGCCGCGCTGCGCTCGGCATCGGCGCCGTAGGGGGAGAAGGCGAGGCTGACGGCGGGCGGCAGCTTGACGATCGCGCTCGCGGTGGCGGCCTGGCCGACGCCGAGGCCGGTGAGCAGGATCGCGATGCGCGGCCCGCTGCCGGGCTCCTCGGAGCGTGCGTAGACGTCGAGCGGGCGGATGCGGCCGTCGCCGAGCTTGGGCAGGACGCCGTGGCGGCCACGCTCGGTCAGGCGCGGGTCGGGGGCGGGCGCGAGCTTGGGCGCGTCGGCCTGGGGCACGCGGATCACCACCGCCTCGGCCGGCGCGGCCGACCCGCCGGCCCGCACCACGGTGACGCCGGAGGCCGACTCGACCTCGACGGCGCTGCTCTGGAGCTTCGATGCCGGCGCCGGCTCGTTCGCGGCGGCGGCCTCCGGCGACGGGGGACGCCCGGCGGCGGCCATCGTCTCGCGGACGACGATGGCGACCTGGACCCGCGGCTCGCCCGCCTTCGGGTCGCCGAGCAGGAGCACGAGGCCGAGCACCGCCAGGCCGAGGCCGCCGAGACCGGCCGCGACGGCGCGCGGAGACCGGCCGAGGGTCGCGAGGCGCGCGCGCAGGCGTGCCAGCGCGGCCTTCGGGCCGGGGGCGGGGACGTCGACCCCGAGGGGACGCGTCAGGATATCGTCGGACGAGTCGGTCACTGGCCCTCGGAACTGGCGGGGCCGCCGGAGAATCGCCGGTCGCGGCAAGGCAGCCCCGCCGTCATTGCCGGCCGCCATGGTTAATTTTTTGTAAGAGCGGCCTTCGGTCCTAGAGCCTGTTCCGTGATCACCGGATCACGGAACAGGCTCGCTCTCGTTGTGTGGTCGCGCTCTCGTCACGCGAGCCGGCATCCGCCGCGCTCGAAAAGGCTCGCAACGCGCGCACGGGCGCCATGCGAAGAACCCCGCCCGGCACGCGCCGGACGGGGTTCTCGCCGTGTCGTCGATCCCGGACGGGATCAGTTCGGCATCGTCGGCTTCTGGGCGTTCGCGGCGCCCTTCTGGATGCCGTGCAGGAAGTCGACGGCGGCGGTGAGCTGCTTGTCCTTGGCGGGATCCGGCGGGACGTAGGCCGACGAGCCGCCGCGCTCCTCGACGTCCTTCTGCTTGAGGTGGCCCTTCAGGCCGGCCTCGCCCTTGGTCTCGTCCTTGCCCTTGAGCTCGTCCGGGACCTCCTGCAGCACCTCGACGTCGGGCTCGATGCCCTTGGCCTGGATCGAGCGGCCGGACGGCGTGTAGTAGCGCGCCGTGGTGAGGCGCAGCGCGCCCGAGCCGCCGAGCGGGATGATCGACTGCACCGAGCCCTTGCCGAACGAGCGCGTGCCGAGGATGGTCGCGCGCTTGTGATCCTGCAGGGCGCCGGCGACGATCTCGGAGGCCGAGGCCGCGCCGCCGTTGACGAGCACCACCACCGGCTTGCCCTTGGTGATGTCGCCGGCCTTGGCCGAGAAGCGCTGGGTCTCGTCCGGGTTGCGGCCGCGGGTCGAGACGATCTCGCCGCGGTCGAGGAACGCGTCGGAGACCATCACCGCCTGGTCGAGCAGGCCGCCCGGGTTGTTGCGCAGGTCGATCACGTAGCCCTTGATCTTGTCCTGCCCGATGTCGGTCGAGAGCTTGTCCACGGCAGCCTTGAGGCCGTCGTAGGTCTGCTCGTTGAACTGCGTCAGGCGGATGTAGCCGATGTCGGCCCCTTCGACGCGCGAGCGCACGGGCTTGATCTTGATCACGTCGCGGTTGAGCGTGACCTCGATCGGGTCCTTGGCCTCCTTGCGGGTGATCTTGAGCTTCACCGGCGAGTTCACCGGGCCGCGCATCTTGTCGACCGCCTGGTTCAGGGTCAGGCCCTGGACCTGGTCGTCGTCGATCTGGGTGATGATGTCGTTCGAGAGCAGGCCCGCCTTCGAGGCCGGGGTGTCGTCGATCGGGGTCACGACCTTGATCAGGCCGTCCTCCATCGTGACCTCGATGCCGAGCCCGCCGAACTCGCCGCGGGTCGTGGTCTGCATGTCGCGGAACGCCTTGGCGTCCATGTAGCTCGAATGCGGGTCGAGCGAGGTCAGCATGCCGTTGACGGCCGCCTCGATCATCTTCGCCTCGTCCGGCTTCTCGACGTAATCGGTGCGGACCTTCTCGAACACGTCGCCGAACAGGCTGAGCTGGCGGTAGGTCTCGGCGGAGGCCGCCACGGCGCGCGGACCCGACAGGAAGTCCGTCTGCGTCGCGACCATCGACGTGCCTGCTCCCAGGAACGCGCCGAGCATGATGAGGGACGTCTTGCGCATTATCCGCGAACCTTCTCGCTGGGGCTTTTCGCCCACCAAGGCTCCGGATCGATGGAGCCGCCGTCCTTCTTGAATTCCACGTACAGGATCGGATCGCTGCCGTCGCCGCTCATCACCGGCTGGACCGCACTTCCCTCGCCCATGTTACCGACCGGCTCGCCCGCGAGCACGAATTGGCCGACCTCGACCGAGATCTGGTCCATCCCGGCCAGCAGAAGATAGTAGCCATCGCCGGCGTTGATGATCAAGAGTCGTCCGTACGACCGGAACGGCCCGGCGAACTGCACCCAGCCGTCGGCGGGAGAGGACACCACGGCCTTCGCGCGGGTGGCGAGCGAAATGCCGCGCGTCACCCCGCCGTTGCCGTCGGGCTGGTTGAAGCCGCGCAGCAGGCGGCCGCTGACCGGGCGCGGCACGTCCCCCCGGGCGTCGACGAACTTCACCTTCGGGGCGAGCTTGGCGGGGTCGCGGATGCCGGCTGCGGCGAAACGCTCCTGCGTCGCCTTCGCCTCGCGCTGCTCGGCCGCCTTGGCCTCGTCGGCGGAGCGCTTGGCGGTGGCGACCTCGCCCTCGATGCGGTCGAGGAGGTCCTTCAGGCTCCGGGCCTCCTTGGCGAGGTCGGCCGCACGGGTCCGCTCGGCGGCGAGCCCGGTCTCGACCTCCGCCTGCCGGGTCCTCCGCGCGGCGACGAGGGCCGCGAGGCGCTGCTGCTCGCGCGCCCAGCCGGCGAGGTCGTTCTGCAGGCCCTGCCGGTCGGCGGCGATGAGGCCGCGCAGGCGCACGAGCTCGGCGAGGTCGGCGGCCAGCGTGTCCACCTCGCCGCGCATCTCGGGCACGATCGCCCCGAGCAGCATCGAGGTGCGGATCACCGCCAGAACGTCTTCCGGGTTGACCAGCACCGCCGGCGGCGGGCGCCGGCCCATGCGCTGGAGCGCCGCCAGGATCTCGGCGATCACCCCGCGGCGGGCCTCGAGCGAGCGGCGGATGGCGGCCTCGCTGCCCGACAGCGTCTTGAGGCGCTCCTCCAGGCGGCTCATCCGGTCCTCGGTGGCCTGGGACTGCCGGCCGGCATCGAGGAGCGCCGCGTCGAGCTTGGCCCGGTCGCCGCCGATGCTGGCGATCTCGGACTCGAACTGCGCCTTGGCGCCCACGCTCGCGGCGAGCGCATCCTGCACCCGCTTGAGGTTGTCCGCGCGGCGGTCGCGCTCGTCGATGGCGCGCTGGATGCGCTCGGCCTCGGTGACGGGCGCCGCCGCGTCCTGGGCCCGCGGACGGGCCGCGGGCAGGGCGGCGAGGGCCGCGGCGAGGGCGCCCGTGGCGACCAGCCTCGTGAGGACCAGCGTCATGGCGTGCGTTTGCCGGCTCCGTTCATCAGCGCAGGTCTCATCCAGCATTGCGGCGCACGCGAGGCATTCACCCGTCGGGATCGCCGCGATGATACGGGTGGCCCGCCAGGATCGTGAGGGCGCGGTAGAGCTGCTCGAGCGCCAGCACGCGCACGATGCCGTGAGGCAGCGTCGCGGCACCGAAGGACAGGGTGAGGTCGGCCCGGGCCCGGACGGCGGCATCGAGCCCGTCGGCCCCGCCGATGGCGACCACCAGGGCCGGGCGCCCGGCATCGCGCCAGTCGCGGATGCGCTCGGCGACGCGCTCGCTCGGCAGGTCGGCGCGGCCGCGCTCGTCGTAGGCGACGAGGACGCCGCCGGCCGGCACCTGGGCGAGCAGCCCGGACGCCTCCTCGGCGCAGCGGTCGGGGGCACGCCGCGCACGGCTCTCGACCATCTCGGCGATGTCGCAGGCGGGGAAGCCGAGGCCGCGACCGAGCTGGGCCGCACGCTCGCGGTAGCGCGCGGTCAGGTCCCGCTCGGGCCCGTTCTTGAGGCGCCCGATCGCGGCGACGAGGAGGCGCAACGGGTCGGCGTTCAGTCGGCGGAGACGCCCGAGGGGCGGTCGGAGCCCCACATCTTCTCGAGGTTGTAGAAGCCGCGCACCTCGGGCCTGAAGATGTGGACGAGGATATCGCCGGCATCGATCAGCACCCAGTCGCAGGCCGGCATGCCCTCGACGCGGGCGGTGCCGAAGGACTTAGCCTTCATCTCCTGCGTGATGTGGTCGGCGATCGAGCCGACGTGACGCTGCGACCGTCCGGAGGCGATGATCATCGTGTCGGCGATCGAGGTCTTGCCGGCGAGATCGATGGCGATCGTCTCCTCGGCCTTCATCTCGTCGAGGCACCCGAGCACGAGCGTCCTCAGGTCTTCGACCCTGGCCAGGGCGGCGGTCTCGGAACCCTGGGTTCCCGTGTGGAGCGACTCGGACAGCGTCCTGATTCCTCGGATATCGGCAGTGGCGACGCGCGCCTGCGTTGAACCGACGACTTTGGCCGGTTCCGGGCGGTAATTCAAGGTTCCCCGGTGCCGCTCCGCGCATCGCGGATCTGCGTCGAGGAGAGATGCGAGCGCGGGCCGTGCAGGAACACCCAGGCCGGGGGCGCCATGCCCGGCAGGGCGGAGGCGTCCGATTCCGGGATGCGGGCGGCGGAGAACCGTCGGGCGGCCCGCGCGCCCGGCGCGCTGAGGGTGTGGCCGGGGCGGTCGATCACCGCGACCGGCATCAGGCCCATGATCTCGGCCGAGCCCTTCCAGCGATGGAAGCTCGCCAGCGAATCGGCCCCCATGATCCAGACGAAGCGGATGCCCGGCCGCCGCCGCACCAGCCAGCGCAGGGTGTCGCGGGTGAAGCGGGCGCCGATCGCCGCCTCGAACCCGGTCACCGCGATCCGCGGATCGCCCTTCGCCACCGCGGCGGCCTGCGCGCAGCGCTCGGAGAGCGGCGCGATCGGCCGCCCGCGCTTCAGCGGGTTTCCGGGCGTGACCAGCCACCACACCCGGTCGAGGCGCAGGCGGCGCAGCGCCATGGTGCCGACATGCAGGTGGCCGGCATGCGCCGGGTTGAACGAGCCACCGTACAGGCCGATCCGCATCCCCGGCGACGCGGGCGGCAGCGCGCCCTCACGCAACGGCGCGGATCACGGCAGGCGAGACCGCGCCGCTCACGGGCGCGTCTGGCCGCTGCCGTGGACCCGGTACTTGAAGGTGGTGAGCTGCTCCACGCCGACCGGGCCGCGGGCATGCATGCGGCCGGTGGCGATGCCGATCTCGGCGCCGAAGCCGAACTCGCCGCCATCGGCGAACTGGGTCGAGGCGTTGTGCACCACGATCGCGGAATCGACCTCGGCGAGGAAGCGGACGGCCTCGTCGCCGTCCTCGGTGACGATCGCGTCGGTGTGGTGCGAGCCGTAGGTCTCGATGTGCTCGATCGCCGCCTCGAGCCCGTCGACGACGCGGACCGAGATGATCGCGTCGAGGTACTCGGTGCGCCAGTCGGCCTCGGTCGCCGCCGTGACGCGACCGTCCACCGCCTGCACGTCGGCGTCGCCGCGCACCGCGCAGCCGGCGTCGAGCAGGGCGGCGACGAGGGGGGCGAGATGGGTGCCGGCGCAGGCGCGGTCGACCAGCAGCGTCTCGGTGGCGCCGCAGATGCCGGTGCGCCGCATCTTGCTGTTGAGCAGGATGGTCCGGGCCATGCCGAGGTCGGCGGCGGCCGCGACGTAGACGTGGCAGATGCCGTCGAGGTGGGCGAAGACCGGGACCCGCGCCTCGGCGTGGACGCGCTCGACCAGGCCGCGCCCGCCGCGGGGCACGATCACGTCGATGCAGCCGTCGAGGCCGGCGAGCATCGCGCCGACCGCGGCGCGGTCCTTCGTCGGCACGATCTGGATCGCGTCCGCGGGCAGGCCGGTGGCCTCGAGCCCGGCCCGCATCGCCTCGGCGATGGCCATGGCGCTGCGGTGGCTGTCCGAGCCGGCCCGCAGGATCGCGGCGTTGCCGGCCTTGAGGCAGAGCGCGCCGGCATCGGCGGTGACGTTCGGGCGGCTCTCGAAGATCACGCCGACGACGCCGAGCGGCACGGCGATGCGCTCGATCAGCAGCCCGTTCGGGCGCTCGAAGGCCGCGACCTGGCGCCCGACGGGGTCGGCCAGCGCACCGATCTTCTCGACCGCGTCGGCGATCGCCGCGAGGCGGCCCTCGTCGAGGGTCAGCCGGTCGATCAGCGCCTGGCTCTGCCCGGCGGCCTTCGCGGCGGCGACGTCGCGGGCGTTCTCGCGCAGGATGACGGCGCGGTCGGCGCGCAGGCGCTCGGCGATGGCTCGCAACGCCACGTCCTTGGTCTCGGCCGAGGCCAGCGCCAGCTTGCGGCCGGCGGCGCGGGCGCGCCGGCCGATGCCGTTCATCTGCTCGGCGAGGTCGTCGGCCGACGCGAAGCCGGATCGCATGTTCAGGACTGGCACGGGCATCATCCCAGGTCGGCGGCCTTCCCCGAGCCGCCTACGAAGCTGCGACTTATCTGCATCCTCGGGCAGCACGAAACAAGCGCCGCGGCAAAGATCGGAACGTTTCGAAAGCGCTCGTATCCAGTCATGGACGCTGCGCGATCGGTTCTAGAACATCGCCAAGTCGTCGCGATGCACCATCCAGGCGCGTCCCGGGTAGGTGAGCAGGTCGGCGATCTGCGTGCTCGGGCGCCCCTGGATCAGCGCCGCCTCCGTGCTGTCGTAGCCGACGAGGCCGCGGCCCAGCACCCGCCCGGCGCGGTCGCGGATCAGCACGGCGTCGCCCCGGCCGAAGCTGCCCTCGACGCCGCAGACGCCGACCGGCAGCAGGCTCGCCCCACCGTCGAGCGCGCGCGCCGCGCCGTCGTCGATCACCAGGGTGCCGCGCGGCTCGAGCGACCCGGCGATCCAGGTTTTCCGCGCTGCGGTGGGCGTGGAACCGGACAGGAACCAGGTGCAGCGGCCGCCCGCGACGACGCTGCGGAGCGGGTTCTTCTCGCGCCCGTCGGCGATGATCATGTGGGTCCCGCCCGACACCGCGATCTTGGCGGCCTCGACCTTGGTCCGCATGCCGCCCCGCGACAGCTCCGAGGCGGGACCGCCGGCCATCGCCTCGATCTCGGGCGTGATCCGCTCGACCACGGCCAGGTGGCGCGCGTCCGGGTCGGCGTTCGGGGGGGCGGTGTAGAGGCCGTCGATGTCGGAGAACAGCACCAGCACGTCAGCGCCGATCATCGTGGCGACGCGGGCGGCGAGCCGGTCGTTGTCGCCGTAGCGGATCTCGGAGGTCGCCACCGTGTCGTTCTCGTTGACCACCGGAACCGCGCGCATCTCCAGGAGCTTGAGCACGGTCGCTCGCGCGTTGAGGTAGCGGCGGCGCTCCTCGGTGTCCTGCGGCGTCACCAGGATCTGCCCGGCGACGATGCCGTGGTGGCCCAGCGCCTCGGCCCAGTGCCGCGCCAGCGCGATCTGCCCGACCGAGGCCGCGCCCTGGCTCTCCTCCAGCCGCAGGGCCCCCGGCGCGAAGCCGAGCACGGTGCGCCCGAGCGCGATGCTGCCCGAGGACACCACCAGCACGTCGACCCCGCGGGCATGCAGGTCGGCGATGTCCTCGGCGAGCGCCGCGAGCCAGGCGTGCCGCAGCCGGCCGCGGGCGCGGTCCACCAGCAGGGCCGAGCCGACCTTGATGACGACGCGGCGGAATTGATCGAGGGAGGGGGTCATGACGCCGGGACGTAAGCTGGGACGAGGTCGGTGTGGACGAAGTCGTCACCCTTGAACAGGAGGGGCGCATCGTGGGCTTTGGAGACGGCATAGGATTGGCAGTCGCCGAAGTTCAATTGCGCCGGATGCCCTTGTCCCTTCCCGAAGCGCTGGAAGGCATCGGATGCCATGCGGTACATCTGGAGCGTGAAGGCGACCGGCTGCACCGTGGTCCGCAGGATCAGGACCTCCAAAAAATCCTCGGCAAAACCCGGCATCAGCGAGCCCAGCACGATCCTGGCCTCGAGCAACGTCGGGGTTCCGATGATCGCCCGATTCTTGGCGACCAGCGTGTCGAAACGCTCGCCTTCAGGGTCTTCCATCGCAATCGCGACGATCGCCGAGGTGTCGAGCGCGATCATACCGGCAGGCCGTACTCGTCGTAGAGGTAATCATGATCGGTGGGGACGTTCGCGATGCGATGTGCCCGCGCCTCGCGGACCAGCGCTCGGATCACGTCCCGTTCGGCACGTTGCGTCGGTGTCAGGTCATCGTTGACCGTCGCGACGCGGCGGTCGAGCTCTCGCAACGCCGTGACCACCGCCTCGTCGACCGTGGTGCCGGCGCGCTCCGCGAGTTCATGGGCAAGAGCGAAGGCTTCGTCGTTCATGACGATCAGCGCTTCCGTCATCGAAACCTCCACAGGTTCAACAACCTCGGGCGATGCTAACCGACCCGATCACCCCCGTCATCACGGCTGCCAGGCCGCCTCGGGCACCCGATCGGCCTCGGCGGCGGCATCCATCTCGCCCTGGAGCGCACGCAGCGCCTCCGGCACGCCCTGGCCCGAGGCCGAGGACAGGACGAGCGGCTTGCGCTTGGCGGCGCGCTTCAGGCGGGCGACCTGCTCCTTCAGGGTGTCGGCGTCGATCGCGTCGGCCTTGGAGAGCGCCACGATCTCGGGCTTGCCGGCGAGGTCCTCGCCGTAGGCCTCCAGCTCGTGCCGGACCATCTTGTAGGCCTTGCCGGCATGCTCGCAGGTGGCGTCGACGAGGTGCAGCAGCACCCGGCAGCGCTCGACATGGGCCAGGAACCGGTCGCCGAGTCCGACGCCCTCGTGCGCGCCCTCGATCAGCCCGGGGATGTCGGCGAGCACGAACTCGCGGGCATCCGAGCGCACGACGCCGAGCCCCGGATGCAGGGTGGTGAAGGGATAGTCGGCGATCTTCGGCTTGGCCGAGGTCACGGTGGCCAGGAAGGTCGACTTGCCGGCGTTCGGCAGCCCGACGAGGCCGGCATCCGCGATGAGCTTGAGGCGCAGCCAGATCCACTGCTCGGTGCCTTCCAGACCCGGATTGGCGTGCTTCGGGGCGCGGTTGGTCGAGGTGGTGAAGTAGGCGTTGCCGAAGCCGCCGTTGCCGCCCTTGGCGAGCCGGACCCGCTGGCCGACCTGGGTCATGTCGGCGATCAGGTGCTCGCCGTCGACCGCCAGGATCTGGGTTCCGGCCGGCACCTTCAGCACCACGTCGGCGCCGTTGGCGCCGTGGCGGTTCGAGCCCATGCCGTGCTCGCCCTTCCGCGCCTTGAAGTGCTGCTGGTAGCGATAGTCGATCAGCGTGTTCAGGCCCTCGACGCACTCGACCCAGACGTCGCCGCCGCGCCCGCCGTCGCCGCCGTTGGGGCCGCCGAACTCGATGAACTTCTCGCGCCGGAACGCGACGCATCCCGCGCCCCCGTCGCCGGAACGGACATAGACCTTGGCTTCGTCGAGGAATTTCACGGTGTCGCTCGTCTTCATGTCGGGGCGCGGGCCACCGGCCCGCCCCGTCTCGTTCACGCCGCGGCGATGCGGCCCCGTCCATCGGCGTCGCGCACGCTGCGCAGCTCCGCCGCGAACCCCGTCGCTTCGGCCTTGGGCCGAGACGGCGAGGGATCGATTCCGATCGATCCGTCCGGCGACGTCAAGGGCGCCGGGCCGATCGCTTCGTCAGGCTGCCCGGTCGCAGCCGGAGACCCCGAACCGGGCCGACCACGCGGCGCGGTCGAGCCGGAAGCGATCGGATGTCAGGTCGCAGCCGCGGACGGGGACATAATCCGTCGCCGTTCCCGTGCGGACGAAGCCGACCTTCTCCAGCACCCGGCGCGACGCCGGGTTCTCCACCCGCGCATCCGCCGACAGCACCGAGCCGCCGGCATAGGCGAAGTAGGCGTGAACCATCGCCTCGGCGGCCTCGGTGGCGAGGCCGCGGCCCCAGAAGGGCCGGCCGAGCCAGTAGCCGAGGCGGGCCCCCGCCGTCGCCGCGTCGGCGCGGATGCCGACGAACCCGACGAGGCCGTCCGGGTCGGACCGGAGCGAGACCGCCATCGCCAGGCCCTCGCCGGCGGCGTTGCAGCGCCGCGCCTCCAGCACGAAGGTCTCGGTCTCCATCCGGTCGATCGGGTGGCGGATCCGCGCGGTCATCTCGGCCACCGACCGGTCGCCCGCGAGCCGCACGATCGCGTCCACGTCCTTGGCGCGCGGCCAGCGCAGCCACAGGCTGCGGGTCTCGATCCGGAAGACGTCGTCGCGGGTCAGATCGGGGAACATCGTTCGGGCTCCTCCGCCGCGATCCTCCGTAGCGGAGGACCGTTGCGCTGAGACGACGAAAGGGAGGATGGCGCCCCATCCTCCCCCGCGTCTTCCGTTCGACCCCCCGGCCTCGTGGCCGGGATGCGAGAAACAGATCCGCCGGTTCGGTGTAGGACACCGGCGGGGCCTGCTTCGCCTGTTCGAGGCGCCCGCCGTCTACTCTGCCGCTTGCGCGAGCGGCACCACCGCCACGAAGGCGCGGCCGCGCTTGGTCTGGAACTCCACGCGACCCTCGGTCAGCGCGAACAGGGTGTGATCCTTGCCCATGCCGACATTGGTGCCGGGGTGCCACTTGGTGCCGCGCTGGCGCACGATGATGTTGCCCGGAATCACGCCTTCCGAGCCGAACTTCTTCACGCCGAGGCGCTGGCCGGCCGAGTCGCGGCCGTTGCGGGACGAGCCGCCTGCTTTTTTGTGTGCCATGGTTCAGTCTTTCGAATGACGTGGGATCGGAACGTGCGGATCGCGTGGGGGCGGGGTCGCCCTTACGCGCTCTTCGAACCGGCCGAGAGGCCGGTGATGCGCACGACCGTGTGGTGCTGGCGGTGGCCGCGCTTGCGCCGCGAGTTCTGCCGGCGGCGCTTCTTGAAGGCGATGACCTTCTTGTCGCGACCGTGGGAGACGATCTCGCCGGTGACGCTGAAGCCCGACAGGAGCGGCGCGCCGACCTGGGTCGCGTCGCCGTCGGTGAACAGCAGGACCTCGCCGAAGGTCACGGCGGAGCCTTCGTCGCCTTCGAGGCTGGCGATGGTGATGGTGTCGTTCTCGGCAACGCGATACTGCTTGCCGCCCGTCTTGATGACTGCGAACATCGTCTCTCTCGTGGTTCGAACGGCCTCCGGGACGCGCCCTGGACCGACTTCTTATGCATTCGTCGCGATCCGCCCGAAGGGCCGCCGCAACGCGAAACGCACGGCCTTCTGCGAGGAAGCCGCGCGTTGTGCCCGGTGGATAGGGGATCGGCACGCGATCTGTCAAGGATTTGCGGGGGCGAATGCTTGCCCGCATTGGCCTCGAAGAGCGCGCGCCGCGAGCGCTTCCGAGCCGAGGTGGCGATGCCGGGCGGGAGCGGCGCCCCTCGGGCGTCAGCGCATCGCCTGGATGATCGCCGGGCTGATGATCACCACGAACAGCACCGGCAGGAAGAACAGGATCATCGGCACGGTCAGCTTCGGCGGCAGCGAGGCCGCCTTCTTCTCGGCCTCGTTCATGCGCTGGTCGCGGCTCTCCTGCGCGAGCACGCGCAGCGCCTGGCCGATGGGGGTGCCGTAGCGCTCGGCCTGGATCAGCGCCGTGACGACGGCCTTCACCGGCTCGAGGCCGACGCGCATCGCGAGGTTCTCGTAGGCCTGCCGGCGATCGGGCAGGAACGACATCTCGGCGGTCATCAGGGCGAGCTCCTCCGCCAGCACCACCGAGGTGGCGGCGATCTCGGTGCTGACCTTCCGGAAGGCGTGCTCGATCGCCATGCCCGATTCGACGCAGATCAGCGTCAGGTCGAGGGCATCGGGCCAGGCGAGCTTGATCTCGGCCTTGCGCTTGTTCGACTTGTTGACGAGGTAGAGTTCCGGCGCCTTGATGCCTCCGTAGGCGCAGGCGATGACGATGCCGAGGCGCATCAGGTAGGGCTGGTCCAGCGCCTCCAGCACGAACAGGTAGAACAGCGAGCCCAGCGTCGCCGAGATCGGCATGACGAGGCGGAAGAACAGGAACGTGGTCTCGGATTGCTGGCCGCGATAGCCGGCCATCAGGAGCTTGCGCTTGGCCGTGTCGGTGCCGAGCCAGCGGCGCAGGTCGAACCGCTCGACGACCTGCTTCATGTAGGCCTTGGGCTCGATCCGCAGCGTCGCCTTGGTGTTGAGGCGCTCGCGTTCCCGCCGCCGGATGATCTCGCGCTCGTCGCTGACGAGCTTCATCCGCTTGCCGAGGTTGTCGCTCTCGAGGAACGGCTGCGCCACGGCGAAGGCCGTCGCCGCCACGGCGACCGCGGTCAGCGCGATGCCCATGGTGCGCGGGTCGAAGACCTTATCGGCGATGAGGTCGATCATGGCGATGGGCTTCCGCGAAAGGGCCGTCGGGCTTCGGGTGACGACCGGATGTGATCGAGCCCGGCGCGGCGCGATCCGGGCTGCCGGACGTCGCGGGCCGCAGGCGGGCTCAGATGTCGAACGCGATCATCTTCTTGATGGTGAGGATGCCGATGCTCATCCAGATCGCCGAGCCCAGCAGCGCGAGCTTGCCGAAATTGGTGGTCCAGAGGATCGAGATGTAATCCGGGCTGGTGAAGTAGGTGATGCCCGCGACGAAGAACGGAAGCGCGGCGATGATGCCGGCGGAGGACTTGGCCTCCATGCTCATCGCCTGGACCTTGCCGGCCATCTTCCGACGCTCGCGCAGCACCCGCGACAGGTTGGAGAGCGCCTCGGAGAGGTTGCCGCCCGATTGCTGCTGGATGTTGATCACGATCGCGAAGAAGTTCACCTCCTGCACCGGGACCCGCTCGTAGAGCCGCGAGACCGCCTCGCCGAGCGACAGGCCCAACGCCTGGGTCTCGATGACGACCCGGAACTCCGAGCGCACCGGCTCCTCGGCCTCGCGGGAGACCATGCGGAAGCAGTCGCTGACGGGGATGCCGGTTCGGATGCCGCGCACCACCACGTCGACGGCGTTGGGCAGCTCCTTCGTGAAGTTCGCGATGCGGCGCTTGCGCAGGTGGCGCAGCAGCAACATCGGCACGCCGAGGCCGCCGACGAAGGTCCCCCCCAGCCCGGCGATCGGGCTCGCGGTGATCATGAGCACAAGCAGGCCGACCACCACCGCGAGGCCCGCGGAGATCATCCAGTAGGTCCGCTCCGACCACGCCAGGCCGGCCCGCGCGATCTTGAGCTCGAGGGTCACCTTGGCGGCGCCCTTGGCCTTGGCCTCGATCTCACCGAGCGTCTTCGCGACCTGCTCGCGCCGGTTCACGGTGACGCCGCGGATCGCGTTGCCGGCGGCCGAGGCGCTGATCGTCCTGAGGCGCTGCGTCGCCCGCCGCTCGCCCATCAGCAGCGGCATCAGGAAGACGTAGCCGAGGGCGAGCGTGGTCACGAAGACCAGCCCGACGGCGAGCGGGACGTTCGCGGCGGCGTTCACAGCGCACCCGACGCCTCGGCGGCGGCGTCGAGCGCCTCGCCGAGTTGCCGCTCCAGCCCGTAGTAGCGCGCCCGCTCCCAGAATTTCGGCCGGCCGACGCCGGTGGAGCGATGGCGCCCGATCAGCTTGCCATTGGCATCCTCGCCGACGATGTCGAACAGGAAGACGTCCTGGGTGGTGATGACGTCGCCCTCCATCCCGAGCACCTCGGTGATGTGGGTGATGCGGCGCGAGCCGTCGCGCAGGCGGGTGGCCTGCACCACCACGTCGATCGAGCCGCAGATCATCTCGCGCAGCGTCTTGGAGGGCAGGGTGAAGCCGCCCATCGAGATCATCGACTCGATGCGCGACAGGCACTCGCGCGGGGAGTTGGCGTGCAGCGTTCCCATCGAGCCGTCGTGGCCGGTGTTCATCGCCTGCAGCAGGTCGAACGCCTCCGGCCCGCGCACCTCGCCGACGATGATCCGCTCCGGCCGCATGCGCAGGCAATTCTTGACGAGGTCGCGCATGGTGACCTGGCCTTGGCCCTCCATGTTGGGCGGGCGCGTCTCCAGGCGCACCACGTGCGGCTGCTGAAGCTGCAGCTCCGCCGCGTCCTCGCAGGTGATGACGCGCTCGTCGTGCTCGATGAAGGCGGTGAGGCAGTTCAGCAGGGTGGTCTTGCCCGAGCCGGTGCCGCCGGAGATGACGATGTTGCAGCGCGACCGGCCGATGATCTTCAGGATCTCCGCCCCCTCCGGCGAGATCGCGCCGAAGCGCACGAGCTGGTCGAGGGTGAGCTTGTCCTTCTTGAACTTTCGGATGGTCAGGGCTGGGCCGTCGATGGCCAGCGGCGGCGCGATGACGTTGACGCGGGAGCCGTCCGGAAGGCGCGCGTCGCAGATCGGCGAGGCGTCGTCGACCCGGCGCCCGACCTGGCTGACGATGCGCTGGCAGATGTTCATCAGCTGCTGGTTGTCGCGGAAGCGCACGTTGGTGAGCTGGATCTTGCCGTTCACCTCGATGAAGGCGCGGTTGGCGCCGTTGATCATGATGTCGGCGATGTCGTCGCGGGCGAGCAGCGGCTCCAGCGGGCCGTAGCCGAGCACGTCGTTGCAGATGTCGTCGAGCAGCTCCTCCTGCTCGGCGATCGACAGCACGATGTTCTTGAGGCCGATGATCTCCGAGACGATGTCGCGGATTTCCTCGCGCGCCGCATCGGGCTCGAGGCGCGAGAGCTGCGCGAGGTCGATCGCCTCGATCAGCGCGCCGAAGATCATGCTCTTGGTGCGGTAGTAATCCTCCGAGCGCGGGTTGTCCTGCGCCACCACGGCGGGCGACGCATCCATGCGCTTGCCGGCCACGTTCTCCTGCACCAGCACCGGCGCGGTCGCGCGCAGGGCGGCCGGCGGCGGTGCTGCAGCCGGCGCCGCGGCGGTACCCTGCCTCCTACCGAACATGGGACGAATCCTCGGATCGCGTCGGAAAGGACGGGCGCGCAGGCGTCCGCGCGCATCTGGCTGCGAGGCGCGCGTGGGCCGCATCGCCCGCCGGGGAGGGCACGGCGGCCCGCGAGAGCATCGGCATCAGGACGCCTTCCGGCGCGCGAGCTTCGCGAGGAGCGGCTCGAGCAGGTTGGGGCGGGCGCGCTTCGCCTCCGGCCGTCCCAGCATCGCCGCGGCGAGGTCGGCGAAGATCTCGGCGGCCTTCGAGCCGGCCTGCACCTCCGCGATCATCTGGCCGTTGTTGGCGGCGGTGCCGAACAGTGCCGGGTCGAACGGGATGCTGGCGACGAGCGGCGATTCCAGCGCCTTGGTGAAATCCGCCGCGCCGATCTCGGGACGCTTGGGCACCCCGACGCCGTTCAGGATCACCCGGGGCCGCGCATCGTTGGGCCGGCCCTGCTGCAGCGCGCCGAGCAGGTTCTTGGCGTTGCGCAGGCTGGCGAGATCGGGGCCGGCGACGATCAGGATCTCGTCGGCCCCGGTCAGCACCCGCTTCGACCAGGCGCACCACTGGTGCGGCACGTCGAGGACGATGCAGGGCACGGCCGCACGCAGGTGGTCGATCAGCGCGTCGAAGGCCGGCTCGGACAGGTCGATGGTGCGGTCGAGGCTCGCCGGCGCCGAGAGCAGGCTGAGCTGGTCGCTGCACTTCGAGAGCAGGCGCTCGACCAGCGCCGAATCGAGGCGCTCGGGCGCGAACACCGCCTCGGCGACGCCCTGGGGCGGATCCTGGTTGAAGTTGAGCGAAGCGGTGCCGAAGGCGATGTCGAGGTCGGCGATCACCGTCTGCGCGCCCTGGCCGCGGGCGATCGACCAGGCGAGGTTGTGGGCGACCGTCGAGGCGCCGATGCCGCCCTTGACGCCGTAGACCGCGATGGTCCGCCCGACCGGCTTGACCCCGGGGGCGGCGAACAGGTCCGAGAGCGAGGCGATCAGCGTCAGCGGCTCGACCGGCGCCATCAGGTAGTCGCTGACGCCGCGCTGGATGAACTGGCGATACAGCGTCACGTCGTTGACGTGCCCGATGACGAGCACCCGGGTGCCGGCGTCGCAGACCTCGGCGAGGGCGTCGAGGCATTCCATCGGCCGGGATTTCGGACCCTGCGTCTCGATGATGATGACGTTGGGGGTCGGCGCGTGGCGGTAGGCTTCGACCGCGGCCGCGCCGCCCCCCATCTGGACCTTGAGGTGGGCCTTCTGCATGCGCCGGTCCGTCCCGGCGCTCTCGATCATCGCAGCGGTCTCCGCGACCTCGCAGAACGCCTGGATCGTGATCCGGGGCACCGGGGCGATCATCCGCTCAGATGTCTCGGGGTGGTCCGCCATGACGAGGCCTTCGGGTTCGGGAGCTTGAGTCTGGGGTCTAGGTCTTAAGTCTTAACGTTTGGGTCTCTGGGTCGGCGGAGCCGGGGCGTGGCGCCGCGCGGCGGCTCACTCGCTGACCGAGGACTTCACGCTCGTCTTGCCATCCTGGCGCCAGGCGGTTGACGGATCCTTGCCCTCGCGAAGCTGGCCGATGTCCTTGACCCGGCGGATCGTGTCGATGCGGCCCTCGGGACGCCCGCGCACCAGGTCGACCGGGTCGGCGACCTGGGCGGCGATCGTCGCCTGGGTGGAGCAGCCGAGGTTCCACGACGGCTGATTACGGAAGTTCGCGATCGGGCTGCTCTCGCCGAGGTCCTGGGGCCACAGCCCGCACTTGTCGGCGACGCGCGCCTCCATGCGGTGGAAGCTGAGGCGGATCGGGCTGGCGAGGCCGGGATCGGCGACCGGGTAGCCGGAGACCACGATCTCGCGGGCCGGCACGCCGCCCTCGGCGCCGAGCCGGCGGATGGCGGCGGCGGTGCGCTCGACGCCGGCGCCGACGGAAGGGGCCACCCCGCGCGGCAGGTCGATCACGAGGCTGCCGCGGCCGTAGCGGCGATATTCCAGCAGGAACGCGTCGATGTCGGCGGCCTGCCGCGGGTCGAGGTGCCCGACCCCGGTGACGAACACGTCGAGGACGCGGCTGCCGTCGGCGAGCACGATCGGATGGCGGGCGCGATAGTCGGCGGGCGCGATCGAGCCGGTGACGGCACGGTCGGAATGGCAGGCGCCGAGCGAGCCGCCGACGGAGGCGGCGAGCATGGCGAGGGCCAGGGTGCGTCGGGCGGGGGAGGGCAGGCCGGGCAACGTCATCGGTTCGGTCCTGGGGCGGGGCGACGCCGGGGCGGAGGAGGGAAGTCGCGCGGGGCGGGGCACCGCGGGGCGAGGATCAGTCGGTGATGAAGCCGACGCGGCCGCGATAGCCGCGCCCGAGCGGAGCGGTGCCGGCGGTGCCGTAGACCCGGTTGATCTGCCCGAGCAGGATGGCCTGGCCGTCGGTGGCGTCGACGAAGGCGTCGTCGGGGCGCGTCACCTGCCGGGGCTCCATCGCCTTGGCGATGTAGGGGGTGACCATGATCATCAGCTCGGTCTCCTGCCGCTGGTAGTCGCGCGAGCGGAACAGGGCACCGAGGATCGGCAGGTTGACGAGGCCGGGCAGGCCGTTGATCGCCGCCTTGCTCTTCTGCTGGATCAGGCCCGCGGTCATCATCGTGGCGCCCGAGGCGAGCTCGACCGTCGTCTCGGACTTGCGCACCGTCAGGCCCGGAACGGCCGAGGTCGTGTTGCCGCTGACGAACGAGTAGGAGTTCTGCGGGTCGATCTCGCTCACCGACGTGCCGACGCGCACGGAGATGCGGTTCTCGGCCATCACCACCGGCGTGAAGTTGAGGGTGACGCCGTAGGGCTTGAAGGAGATGCCGACGACGCAGGTCGGCTGGGTCCCCGCGACGAGGCTCGGCGTGCAGCTCTGGCTCGACGGGACCGGCAGCTCGCCGCCGGCGGTGAAGTTCGCCGACTCGCCCGAGATCGCGGTGAGCGTCGGCTCGGCGAGAACGCGCGAGACGCCGGCCTGCTCGAACGCACGCAGCGTCGCCGTGATGCTCGCGCCGCCGGTGCCGTTGATCGTGCCCGAGAGCAGGTTCCCGGCCGGGAACTGGCCGCCCGAGAGCGAGAGCGGCGTCACGTTGGCGAGGTTGAGCCCCGACCAGCTGCCGCTGAGGTTGATCCCGAACTGCTTGAGGACGGTGCGCGCGACCTCGACCACGGTGACGCGCAGCATCACCTGGTCCTTGTTGCGGATCGTCAGGTTGTTGATCACCGCGCCGCGGGCTCCGGCGCCGCCACCGCCGGCGGCGCCGCCGGACACGCCGACGAAGGCGTTGGCGATGTCGATCGCCTGCTGCGCCTCGGACGAGGAGCCGACCGAGCCGGACAGCAGGATCGAATCGCCGGTGACGCGCACGTCGAAGCGGCCGCCGGGAATGCTCTGGCCCAGGAGCTGGCGCAGCGCCCCGAGCTTGAGGTCGCGCGCCACCGTCACGTCGAGCGCCGCGATCTGGCGGCCTTCCGCGTCGAGGATGAAGATCGAGGTCGCGCCGTCGGCCATGCCGATGACGAAGACCTTGCGGGTCGAGCGCACCACCGCGTTGGCCACCGCCGGGTTGGCCACGAACACCTCCTTGGCGTCGCGCGGCAGGTCGACGATCACGGAGCGGCCCGCGGTCAGCTCGATCTTGCGGGTCGTGCTCGCCTCCGCCTGCCCGACGGACAGGACCGGGGCGGGCCCGAGCACCGCGCGCTCCTGCGCCGCCGACGGAGCAGTGCCGAAGGCCGTCAGCAGGGCGAGCAGGCCGGCGAGCGGGCTCGCCAGAGGATGGGTGAGGGGGCTCGCGGGATGGCCGGCGAGCGTCGGTCCGGAATCCGTCATCGGCTGCACCTCGTCGTGCGGTTCGGGCATCGGGGGGCTCACCGGGTCTGCTGCCGGCTGACGCCGAAGCGCATCACCGTCAGGGCCGCCTCCTGAGGCGCGGCCTCGGCTTCCGGCGGGCGGCCGGAATCGGCCAGGCTGCGCAGGGCGAGGGAGAGGGAGCCGACCTTCTGGGCCAGCGTGATCTTCTCGGCCTGGTTGGGGGTCAGGGCGAGGGTCGCGGTCTCGCCGGTGACGACGTTGGTGCCGTTCTTCTCCTGGATCAGCTGGCCGACCGCGAGCACGCGCACGTCGGTGAGGATGGTCTGGGAGACCTGCACGTCGCTGCCGGTCGCCTTGGAATTGTCCTCGTCGCGGAAGGTGCGAATCACGTCCACCCGGTCGTTGGGCAGGATGAAGCCGCCGGCCGAGTTGGTGCCGCGGCTGTCGGTGACGATCGCCACGGCGCGCATCCCGGAGGGCAGGATCGCGGCCATGAAGCCGCTGTCGGGCCGCACGAGCTTCTGCGGGCGGATCGGCTCGCCGGCCAGGAAGGCCGAGCGGATCGTGGCGCCGGCCGTCTCCTCCAGCGCCTTCGGCACGTCCTTGCGGGTGATGTAGCCGGGGGTCAGCGCGTCGTCGGGCCATTTCTGCCAGCGCAGGTCGGCGACCTGGAGCACCTGACCCATGGGCAGCTCGGCGGCCGCGACCAGCACCTCGGTCGTCGGCGGCGCGGGCGCCTCGACCCTGACGACGGGCGGGGGCGGCGGATCGCCGCCGCTCATCAGGAAAGCCGCTCCTCCGCCCGCGACGAGGGCGATGGCGAGGACGGCAAGACGCGCTGGTTTCATCGTCGGGCCAAAGCATGGAACGGCAGGGTTGCCGCCCGTTGACCGACGTTAGGGCCGAATTCCTCAAATTAGGGTTAAGAAGGCATAACCATCGCGTTTCGTCCGCTGTCCGAGGACGGTCTGACCGGACGGCACGGTGAATGACGCGGTTCCGGCCGCCTAACGCGGTCGTCCGCCCGTCGCGCCGATCTTCATCGTCAGTCGGTGCCGCTGGCAGCTCGGTTCGGGGCTCAGCCGCCGAGGGCGCGGGTCCAGACCAGTGTCTCGGGCAGGATCACCAGCGCGGAGGCCGCGAGCGCGATCCCGTAGGGAATGCCGGTCTTCGCGTCGTGTAGGTGCAGCGCGAAGGGCAGGCGGGCGACGACGGAGGGCAGGGGATGGCTGCGCGCCAGGAGGATCGCCAGCGTCAGCGCCCCACCAAGGATCGAGGCGACGAGCAGGTAGTCGAGAAGCTGGTCGAACCCGATCCAGAGCGCGGTCGAAGCCGCGAGCTTGGCGTCGCCGCCGCCGATCTTGCCCAGCGAGAACAGGGTGAAGGTGACGGCGAGCACCAGCGCGCCGGCCGCGAGATGCATCCCGATCTCGGGAAGGCTGAACAGGCCGGTGGCGGCGACCACGCAGAAGCCGGCGATGAGGGCCAGCGAGATCCGGTTCGGGATCAGCATGGTGAGAAGGTCGCTCGCCGCGGCGTAGGCCATGAAGAACGGGAAGACGATCAGGAGGCCGAAGCTCGCCAGACCGGTGCTAGCCATCACGCTTGCCATGACCGTTGCCATCATCCTTGCGATCGCGGTCGATTCGACCGTCGATGGGGTGTCCAAGTCGCGAGTGTCGGGCGCGGGCGTGAAGAAACCGCAAATTCCGACCGAGGCCGCGCCCGGACGCACGGGCCCGAGATCGCGGACGACGCGAAGCCGATCCCGCAGGGGCGGGATCGGCTTTGGCCCGCGGCGGGGCAGGGCATGCGCGCCCGCGAGGGACGCACCGCACCCCGACTTACGGCCCGTGTCCGCCGTGACGGTCCGTCGGCCCGAGCCCCGATCCCCTGGCCGCCTCCCGTGGGAGGGCCGGGAGACCGGGACGTTGCCGCCGACTGCGCCGTTTCCGATGGACGCCAAGCCTAACCGTTAGCGAGCTGGTTCGAGACGCCGTTGAAGGTATTCTTGAGCTTGGAGCCCATGGTGGTCAGCGCGCCGATGATGACCACGGCGACGAGGGCGGCGATCATGCCGTATTCGATCGCGGTGGCGCCGGACTCGTCCGATGCGAAGTTCTTGAACATGGTCTTCATGGCTGCAATCCTTGGTCGAAACACTTGCGAGGTAACCGTCGAAGATCTGTTGTTTCGATCGGCGGCAGATGGAGGATGCCGAACCCGCCTTGCCATTCGGTTAAGTCAGTCCGCGAAAGCGCTAAATCGAGGCACGACCGCCCGCATGGTGAAGAAAGCGTCAAGTCTTCGGCGCTCCGCCACGGCACCGGCTTAGCGGTTCCTTCACCAATAAGGTGTTGCCTGGAGGCGAACGGGATGCGCGCCTCGGCGCGTCGCACCGCTCTGCAGGCACCACGCCCGCGCGACGCGCCTCCAGCGTATTGATGAGTCTCAGCAGCCGATGCGCCTCACCCAGCCCCACCGCCCGTCCCGTGCCCGCTCGGCCAAGCGCCTGCCGGGCGTCGCCCTCGCCGCCGCGCTCGCCTTCGCGACGGCCCCCGCGCTGCGGGCGGAAACCCTGCCCGTCGTCACGGTGATGGTCGACAACGCCAAGGTCATGCGCCTGCCCGAGCGCACGCAGACGGTGATCGTCGGAAACCCGATCATCGCCGACGTCACGCTGCAGAAGAACGGCGTGCTGGTGCTGACCGGCAAGAGCTTCGGCGCAACCAACCTGATCGCCCTCGACGCCGCCGGCGCGATGCTGGCCGAGACAACGATCCGGGTGGAAGCCTCGCAGGCTTCGGTGATCACCATCCAGCGCGGCGCCGAGGAGCGGAACTCGTATTCCTGCACGCCGTACTGCCAGCCTTCGGTGCAGCTCGGCGATTCGACCAAGTATTTCGGCGACGTCAGCGGCCAGGCCGAGACCCGCCGCAACCTCGCCACCGCCGGGTCGACGGGCCCCGGGCGCTGACATTCCCGCCCGACCGCGGGCCGATTTCTAGCCGCGACCGGGCAGCACCGCCTCCAGCGCCGCCAGGACGCGGCACAGGTCGACCTTGTCGACAAAGACGTGCGGGCTGATCCGCAGGCGGCCGAGCCGGGCGCTGACGAATACGTTCCGCCTCCGCAGCTGCGCGACGAGATCCTCGGCGTCGGCACCCGGCACCGTGACGCCCAGGATGTGCGGGCTGCGCAGCGCGCGCGGCGGGACCGCGAGGCCGAGGGCCTGAACGCCTTCGGCGAGGCGGTCGGTCAAGTCCCGGAGCCGGCCTTCGATCGCCGCCACGCCCCAGCCCGCTACGAGTTCCAGGCCCGTGGCCGCCATCGGCAGGCCGACCGGATCGTGGCATTCGCCGCGGTCGTAGCGGCGTGCGCCCACGACCGGCGGGCGGTTCCCGGCATGCTCGGAGAGGGGCCGTCCCTCCCGCCGATGCGGTGCGGCGTAGAGGAAGGCGAGGCTGTAGGGGCCGAGCACCCACTTGTAGGTCGGGAAGGCCAGGAAATCGGGCTTCAACCGAGCCACGTCGATCGGCATCGCGCCGACCGCCTGGGTCGCGTCCACCACCAGGGCGGCGCCGGCCGCGCGGACGGCCGGGGCGAGACGGTCGAGGTCGATGATTGTCCCGTCCGCCCAGTGCAGCGGCGTGACGGTCGCGACCGCGAGCGGCGGCGCACCGGGGCGGGCGATCGCTTCGAGGAGCGCCGCCGTCCAGTCGCCGTCGCCCGGGCGCGGCACCGCCTCGACCACCATGCCGGCCTCCGCGGCGAGGCGGTCGAAGGCCAGGCAGAGCGACGGAAACTCCTCGGCGACGCGCAGGATGCGCCCGCCCGGCACCGGTGCGATCGCCCGCGCCGCGATCGCGATGGCGTCGGCGACCGAGCCGACGACGGCGACGGCGTCCGCCGGAGCGCCGATCAGGGCCGCCGCCGCGCAGCGCGCCCGCTCGGTCCAGGGCGGCACCTCGGAGCGTGGATGGGCCCAGGGCAGGCTCTTCACCCGCATGCCGGCCTCGCCCGCCTCGCGCACGCTGCGCGGAAGCGGCGTCCAGGCGGCGGCATCGAGGTAGGCGACCTCCGCCGGCACCTCGAACAGGTGCCGCTGGCAGGCGAGGGGCGAAGCCATGGGCGCGCTCGTCGACGGGTCGCCGCTCAGGCGGCGCGGCGGCGCTCGGGATAGAGGCCGAGCAGGCCCTCGGCGTCGGCCGGCGCGATGCCGCGCTCGGTGATCAGGCCGGTGACGAGGCGGCCGGGGGTGACGTCGAAGGCCGGGTTGGCGACCGGGCTGCCCGGCGAGACCACCTGGATCGTGGCGAAGCCGCCATCCTCGAGCCGCCCGGTGAGATGGGTGACCTCGCGTGCGTCACGCTCCTCGATCGGGATCTCGGCGACGCCGTCCTGCAGGGTCCAGTCGATCGTCGAGAACGGGAGCGCCACGTAGAACGGGATGCCGTTGTCGTGGGCGGCGAGGGCCTTCAGGTAGGTGCCGATCTTGTTGCAGACGTCGCCCGACGCGGTGGTGCGGTCCGAGCCGACGATGCAGAGATCGACCTGCCCGTGCTGCATCAGGTGGCCCCCGGCGTTGTCGGCGACGACGGTGTGCGGCACCCCGTGGCCGTTGAGCTCGAACGCGGTCAGCGCCGCGCCCTGGTTGCGGGGCCGGGTCTCGTCGACGATCACGTGGACCGGCACGCCGGCCTCGTGCGCGACGTAGATCGGCGCCAGCGCCGTGCCCCAGTCGACGGTGGCGAGCCAGCCGGCGTTGCAATGGGTCAGGACGTTGACCGTCCGGCCGGTCCGCCGCGCGATCTCGGCGATCAGGCCGACGCCGTGGTTGCCGATGGCGCGGCAGCTCGCCACGTCCTCCTCGGCGATGCGGCCGGCCTCGGCGAAGGCGCGGGCGAATCGCTCGGGCGCCTGGACCTGGCGCAGGTTCCCCGCGACCCGGTCGAGCGCCCAGCGCAGGTTGATCGCCGTCGGGCGGGTCGCGGCCAGCGCCGCCACCGCGTGGTCGAGGCCGGCATTCGAAGCATCCTCGCGCATCGCGAAGGCCAAGCCGTAGGCGGCGGTCACGCCGATCAGCGGCGCGCCGCGCACCACCATGGTGCGGATCGCGCGCGCGGCGTCGTCGAGGCTCGCCAGCCGCTGCAGCTCGAAGGCGAAGGGCAGGCGGGTCTGGTCGATCACCTGGACGCTGACGCCGTCCGCGTCGGGGAAGATAGTCCTGTAGGGGCGGCCGTCGATCTTCATGATGACGGTCTGCCATATCGAAACGCGTTTTGCACCACCGCGCGCGCGTTCCGCGGGATCCCGAAGGTCAGGTCGGGTCGCGCCCGATCGCCGCGCCGTTGAGCATCGCGACGAGGTCGGCCTGGCGGGCGGTGCCGGTCTTGGCGAAGATCGCCTTCAGCTGCGTGCGGATGGTCGCCGACGAGACGCCGTGCACGTCGGCCAGCGTGCCGACCGTGTGCCCGTTCGTCAGCCCGCGGGCGACGCGCGCCTCGGCGGGGGTGAGGTCGAACAATCCCTGCATCAGCTCCGCCGGAAGGGCCCGGCCCTGCCGGAGATCCGCCACGACGAGGATCGTCGCCGCGGCGGCGAACACGTCGCGGGCGGCCCCGCGCACCGGCACGAGGTGGGCGATCATCGCACCGCGATCGGCCCGCGATGCGATCGGGATGGAGGCGACGGTGTTCGGGTCGCCGGCCTGCACCGGCGCCGCGAGCGCGCGGACGAGGAGGCCGTCCGCGCGCGGGTCCGTCAGGTGGACGCGATCGGACCGATCCTGGGCGACGGAGGGCACGAGGCCGGCGAACAGGCCGTTGGCGGCGATCACCCGGTTCCCCGGTGACAGGACCGCGGCCGGCAGGCCGAGCAGGTCGAGGGCCGAGACGACGCTGCGGGCCTGCGCCAGCCCGAGGCGGGCGGCGATCAGCCCGGCGCGGGCGAGGTGCGCGCGCAGGGGATCGAGGGCGCGCACGGTCTCCGGCGTGAACGGCCCCGCCGCGAAGGCCCGTTCCCAGGAGAAGATCACGGCATCCTCCCCCACCGTCGGGATGGCGACGCCGGTGCACCAGCCGAGGCCGCGGGCCCGCAGGAACCCGTACATCGGGTCCGCGTCCATCTCCGCATGGGTGAACAGGTCGAGGTCGTGGACGAAGCCCGAATGGCCGAGCGCCAGCGCGCGGCCCGGGCGCGGGTTCACCGCCATCAGGCCGGTGGCGATCGCCTCCGGCAGGTGCGTCAGGAGGGCGCCGGTGGCGCGCCACCGGGGGCCGTGCCGCCCCTCGGCGAGGATGATGGCCCCGACGGACCCCGTCGCGGCGGCGATCCGGTCGAGCACCTCCGGCCAGATCTCGGGCACGACGGCGGCTTCGTAGATCAGGTCGACCAGGGCGTCGAACTCGGCGGGGGCAAGCATCGTCGGTCTTCCCAGGCGGCCCGGAGGCCCGGCCGGGGGGAAAGGGAAGCGTTTCCGATCCGGGCCGTCCTCGCAAGGGCAAAGCCCGGGACGTGAAGGATTTTTCAACCTTAAATGCGCGTTAACGTAAGGCGCCTAGCCTCCGGGGCAGAGTCTCCTTTCGCGTCCGGTCCCGCATGCGCTCGCTTCGCCGCTCCGCGTCGCCCTACGATACCTTCGTCGACACGCTGCGCCCGTTCCTGGCGCGGCGGCTGACGGAACTCGGTGGGCTCGTCCTGTTCACGGGCGCGATCGCGCTGACGGTCGCCCTCGCGACGTGGTCGATCGACGACCCGAGCCTCAACCACGCCACCGACCACGTCGCGCACAACGTGCTCGGCCAGCCCGGGGCGGTGGTCTCGGATCTCGCCATGCAGATCCTCGGGCTCGGTGCGCTCGCCTTCGTGCTGCCGCCGGCGCTGTGGGGCGTCCGGCTGATGCGCGAGCGCGACCTGCCGAACGGCGGCATGCGCATCGCCCTGTGGATCATCGGCTTCTGCGCCGCGAGCGCGGTGGCCAGCGCCCTGCCGCCGACCGCCCGCTGGCCGCTGCCGACCGGGCTCGGCGGGGTCGCCGGCGACGCGCTGATGTCGGCCGCGCGCACCATCGTCGGCGCGATCTCGCAGGCCGGCGCGGCCCTCGTCGGCTTCGTCTACGCCGGCGTCGCGATCCTCAGCCTGACGGCCGCGTGCCGGGTCGCCCCCGGCCTCGACGAGGCGGAGGACGACGTGGCCCCCGCGATGGCGCGGGCCGACCGGCCGCGCCGCACCCATCCGGACGCGGCGCAGGATCGGCGATACGACGACCGCGACGAATCCGACGAGCCGGGTCTCGGGATTGTCGGGTTCGGCACCGTGCTCCAGGCGGCGATGCGCGGTCGCGCGGCCCTGGCCGAACGCTGGGAGATGTGGCGGGCGCAACGCGCCGGCCTCGGCGCGCTCAGCTATGCCGGCGCCTCGCCGGCCCTGGCCGCCCGCCGCGCCTTCTCCGACGAGGACCTGCCCTGGGCGAGCCAGCTCCCCAACGGCGGCCGCGCGGCCGAGCCGCGCCGCGAGCCGGTGTTCGAGCCGCGCGCCGACCAGGCCACGGCTCCGGCCGCGCCCCACGCCGCGCCTGCGCCGCAGGGCCGGCGCCCGCTGCCCGTCGTCCACGACGACGAGGATTTCGAGGGCGAGGATTTCAGGGGCGAAGATTTCAGGGGCGAGGACGAGCCGACCCCCGTGCCGGCGGAGGCCGCGGCCTCCCGCGTCTCCGCACCGGTGGCGCCGGTGGCGCCCGCGCGCCGACCGGCACCGGCCAGCGGCCGGGACGATTACCGCCATCCCGCGCTCGACCTCCTGGCCGAGCCGCGCGGCCCGTCGCAGGCGAGCCTGGTCTCGGCCGACGCGCTGGAGCAGAACGCGACGCTGCTGGAAGCTACGCTCGGCGATTTCGGCGTGCGCGGCGACATCCTCGCGGTGCGCCCAGGCCCGGTCGTGACCCTCTACGAGCTCGAGCCGGCGCCCGGCACGAAGTCCTCCCGCGTCATCTCGCTCGCCGACGACATCGCCCGCTCGATGTCGGCGGTCTCGGCCCGCGTCGCGGTCGTGCCCGGCCGCAACGCCATCGGCATCGAGCTGCCGAACGCACGGCGCGAGACCGTGTACCTGCGCGAGCTCCTGGCCTCGGCCGACTTCGTCGAGACCAAGCACAAGCTCGCGCTGTGCTTGGGGAAAAACATCGGCGGCGAGCCGATCATCGCCGATCTCGCCCGCATGCCGCACCTGCTGGTGGCCGGCACCACCGGCTCGGGCAAGTCGGTGGCGATCAACACCATGATCCTCTC
>NZ_JAKSYQ010000122.1:0-685 GCF_022829665.1 Methylobacterium sp. E-041
CCTGGATGCCTACAACTTCGCTCGGCGGCTCAAGACCCTACGCGGCCTTACTCCGTATGAAGCGATCTGCCGGGCCTGGGCAGACAATCCAGACCGCTTCAGATACGATCCAACCCATCTCACCTCGGGACTGCACAGCTAAACTCGGTCGTAGAGCGGACAGACGGGTTCCGACCCGACCCAGCCGCCCGGGCCGCCGTCGGCGCTTCTCCAAAGCAGTCGTTCGTCAGCTCTCCTACAACTTCGGCTCGGGGTGGCAATCGGACGTTGGCCTTTCGCCGCGAAGCGGACGCTCTGTCTCCAACCCCTCTCCGACGTTCGGGGGAGAGGCCCCGGCACTATCGAGGTACGGATGATGGGGCTGTCGAGGTTCCAATGCTGCGGCCGAGAAAGTCACGTGTCAGCCAAGCAATCCTGTCCGTCGCCTCGTCTAGCGCGAAATGGCCAGCATCGAGGATGTACAACTCTGCCTTCGGTGTGTCGCGCAGATAGGCTTCGGCTCCTGGCACAATGAAGGAGGGATCGTACCGACCCCACAGCACACGAGGGTCGTGTCCCTTGGCGTGGTGTAGCTCGGTGAGGACCACCACGATCACCGGCTTGGGCCGGGACGATCAGGCTGCCAGAGTGGGCAGGCTGACCAGGGGATCATCGCCGATCGGGGCGATGCTTTCCAGGGTCATGT
>NZ_JAKSYQ010000125.1:0-3375 GCF_022829665.1 Methylobacterium sp. E-041
TGAGGACAACATCGCGTGCCTATTTCTCAGCGTCAGCTCGGTGCATCGATCCGGACCGCGCTGCATATCGCTGATCGCGATGCGATCGCTGCTTTCGTCCTGGACGAGAGCACAGTGTTTGCGCCCAATAATCCGTTCGCGCGAACCAGTATCGGTGCACAGAGACAGGTTTGGACCGGCTACCAGCGCGAATTCTACTTCTCGAACATCGCTTCACTTGGGCTGGCGTGTTTGATGAATGCCTTATGCGCACGTCCCGATGACGAGGCGATTGTTCAGGAGATCCTCCAGGCCGATGGCTGCCGTGCTTACGTGTATCACCCGGGCGACGGCTGCCAGATTGTCGGGGCCGTGCTGCATGCCAAGGGGACTGGAGCCCTGCCAGTGATCAAGCCACTTCCACGAGGCGGCCGGCGGGGCAGGGGGCAGAGATCGGCGCTTCAGCTCGATTTGTTTGCGGTCGGGTAGAGCCCCCGAAACAGGTCCCCCATCGCCCTACGGCGAAACAGGGTGCGCCAGCGTCGACGCCGATGCTCGGGGCGATCGTAGTTGATGTGACAGCGTTGGCAGAAGGCTACGAGGTTGCGGTCGAGATTGTTGGTGGTGTCGTGATCGCGGTGTGCGGCAGCCAGCACAACGCGGGTCGTACGGATGCGACCGAGATCTTCGATCGTCGGCAGGCTACGCAGCGTACGGCCCTGTCCATCGCGCCAGGCTCCGATGCTGGCATCCCACCAGCGCCCATCACCGAGATGATACACGGTCAGCCCATGGGGCCGACCGCAGCCCTCGCAGGCGCCACCCGCCCGACCGAAGCGGATCGCCGCTGAGAGTTGCGGCCAGTCGATGGGATAAAAGAAGCGATGCTCGCGCCGGATCGGCATTGTTCAGGAGACCCTCCAGTGACGTCTCATGGGAGGATTTCAATGATGATCCCGAGGCTTTTGGGGAGGTCGGACCAGGCTTTCTGAGTGGTGAGTGCGACAGCATTTCGCTGTTGTGCGAGGGCCAGGCAGGCATGATCGCTGAGGGAGAGATCGAACGCCTTGAGAAGCGGTCTCAGCATGCCTGTGGCTTGAGCTTGAGCGTCGTCGAAGGGATCGGCCCGTAGGTGAAGCCCCCCGACAGCTTGGGTGATGCGGTGTTGGGAGCCGCCGGCTTCAGCGAGGGCAGCATAAACTTCGGACAGAGCGACGGCGCTGATCCAAGCGCGTGGTAGGACCGTGATCACGCGTTGCGTTCCGGCTTCACCCTTGAGCAGGCAGAGCAGGGCTGAGGCATCGAGGACAAACGCCTCAGTCATGCTCGGTCTCCTGGTGCGGATCGTTTGCGCTATCCTGGCTCAACCGATTTTCACCTGGCGCATCGTCGGGTCGGAAGGTGCCGACAATCGTCTGAGCCAGGCGTACGGCTGAGGTGAGCGATCGGACATGAAGTCCGTCCTCATCCAGTTCGATGATGACGGTATCGCCGACCTCGATCCCGAGCTTCCGCCGAAACGCAGCTGGAATGATCAGCTTACCCCCATCGATAATTTTAACCGCCTGCGATGCCATAAGGACCTGTTAAATGGTACCTGAATGTCATTTCGTACCAAACCACGTATGTCGCATCAAGATGGCCGGTTTCAAATAAGGGAACTATGGTCGCGGTCCTGCGCATATGGCTCGACCTTTGGCTCTGGATTGCCATCCGGCCTTGGGATGAAACGTCGGTGAGTGACAAAAAGCGCATCACTACCGTATTTTATGTCACTTAATGATCATTTTCTATCGATGACAGAGCGTAGAATTTATGACGGCTTGTAGTACAATAGCTCGGCCGTTTGGGGGCTATCGCTGTATCTGTCACGCAATCGCTCGTTTGCGGGACAGGCGGAGCCGAGCGTGCGCCGAACGCACGTCGCTGCCAAAGGCTCGACCGACACCCGAACTTACGGCTCATCAGCAACGCACAGGATTACCACCCCATGCTGCTCGGCTACATGCGCGTGTCGAAGGCCGATGGCTCGCAGACCACCGACCTTCAGCGTGACGCTCTTGTCGCAGCCGGTGTCGAAGCCGATCGCTTCTATGAGGACCATGCCTCGGGCAAACGCGACAGCCGCCCCGGTCTCGACGCCTGCCTCAAGGCGCTCCGTGAAGGCGATACCCTCGCGATCTGGAAACTCGACCGCCTTGGCCGCGACCTGCGTCACCTCGTCAACACCGTCCATGATCTGACCGCGCGCGGAATCGGGCTCAAGGTACTCACCGGGCAGGGTGCCAATATCGACACCACCACCGCCAACGGCCGGTTGATATTCGGGATTTTTGCGGCGCTGGCGGAATTCGAGCGCGAGCTGATCATCGAGCGGACCAAGGCCGGTCTTGCTTCAGCGCGCGCCAGGGGGCGAAACGGCGGGCGTAAACCAAAAATGACCCCGGCCAAGCTACGACTGGCCCAAGCTGCTATGGGTCAGCCCGAGACAAAGGTCTCCGATCTCTGCATCGAACTTGGGATCACCCGTCAGACACTCTATCGGCACGTCGATCCGAAAGGTCAGATCCGGGCCGACGGCAAGAAACTACTGGCCGCCAAAAGTAACTGACGGCGACCATGTTGGACGATGACCTTGGCTGGGACAGCTTGTGGATCCTAGCTCGCCCAGTGTCCTATGCGAAAGAACAGCAGGCGATCGATGTGTCACTTCGGTGCTTGCGTATATACGGCCGCCCGCTAACGATGCATCATCGTCGGCGTCTGGTACGCGTCCTGGCAAGCGCCTGTGGATGCGCGTACGCCGAGTAGCTCGGCAAGAAGGGCGGGGAGACCGCGATCCCAGGCAGGCACAAGTGCATCGAGAAGCTTGGCCCAGGCTGCCCCATCGAGGTCGGGATCCCTGATCAGGTTCGGGAGGCCGTCGTGCGGGTCGTACTCCAGACCGGCGATCCAGCCCTCGGACACGGCCTGGATCCCCAACGTCAGCGCCCGCATCGTCGCGTCGAGTTCCTCCTGCGCGTGCGCATGCAGTTGCATCCTGTCACGCTTCTCGGCGGTACTCGAAATACCGTCCTTGATTAACAAACTAAAATTACATTTTCAAAGTAAGAAAAATATTTAATAAATAGTATCTATTTAATAAAGTTTATTAAAAGATTCGATCAAGATTTGTTTTTTATATATTCTTGCCTGATATTTCATCAGTCTGACGAGCGTCCGTAGACGTCCTCGACGCGGATGATGTCGTCCTCGCCGGTATAGGAGCCGACCTGGACCTCGATCAGCTCGAGCGGGATCCTGCCGGGGTTGGTCAGGCGGTGCAGCGAGCCGATCGGCAGGTACACCGCCTCGTTCTCGTGCACGAGGACCAGGCGCTCGCCCAGCGTCACCTCC
>NZ_JAKSYQ010000127.1:0-805 GCF_022829665.1 Methylobacterium sp. E-041
CGCGCATACCGTCCTTCACGTCCTGTAGCGTACCGACAACCACGTAGCAGGTGTAGGTGTGGTCACCGGCTGGGATCGCGTTCGCGCGGAACACGCAGTTCCACTTTACCGTGGCGTTGCCGGCCCCCGGCAGTGTCGAGAAATCGAAGCGGCCATAGCCAACGTTCGGCAGCGCCGGCTGAGGCAGGCTCGGGCTGTAGACGCCCATTGCCCGCGAGCCGTCTGCGGTGGACAGAATCACCGGTAGGCCCTGCTCCCCAGCCTCTGACGAGAGCACGGCGGCCTGGGCCGTCGCCGGGTCGAAGCTCCAGAAATGGGCAAAGTCGGGCGGCATGTAGGCGGTCGCGACTTCGAAAGTGGCCGAGTCGTGAGCCTGCGCAGTGGTGAAGGTCGCGCGGTATTCAATCGCATTGGCGACACCTGCACTCCCGAGAGTGACCCGCTTCGTCAGGACGTCGTCAGAACGCGGTGAGTTGTAAGGGCCGGGGCCTTTTGGGCAACTGCCGACCGGCCGGCCCGGCGACATGAAGTAGGCCATCTGGGTGCGCGTCAGCAGCATCGCCGGGCCTATCTCAAGAGCGGTGAGTAAACCTGAACTGCTTGGGCCATTGGCGTCCCCATCACTGCCGGCCTCGGTCGGGTTGAGGCACTCACCGTAACCGTCGTAGGACGAGGCTGATTGTAGTTCGCGACCGTGGTCGTGGGCGTTGATGAACTGCGTGCCGGCCCAGGTCAGGCTATCGATAGCGCCGGCCGTGCGTGACGAAACGCTGACCGCGATGGTTGAGCCTCCGAACGGTCGGCT
>NZ_JAKSYQ010000137.1:0-26617 GCF_022829665.1 Methylobacterium sp. E-041
CGAGGCCGCGTAAGGGAGATTGGTCCCGCCGCCCTTCAGCACCCCATCCTGAGGCGACCTCGGGTCGACCTCGAAGAGAAGCATGAGATCCACGGGGGATCCCATAATCCGTTGACACGCGCATCGTTGATTAGAGAAGAACGGCTACGTCGAAAGCTTCAACGCGCGGCTTCGCGACGAACTCCTGAACGGCGAGATCTTCTACACACTCAGGGAAGCGCAGGTCGTCATCGAAAGCTGGCGACGTCACTACAACGGCATGCGCCCGCATGCCTCTCTGGGATACCGACCGCCGGCCCCGGAGGTGTTCATGCCAGCCTTCTCCGCTTGGCCGGCTGCGCTTGCCAGACCAGCTCCGCCGGCCAAGCTACCCGTGGCGGAGCGGCCCACCGTGCACTAACTCTACCCTTGGACCACCTCGTGGAGGCCGATCATGGAACCCTACGGCCTTCAATGGCAGCAGGACTTCGCCGCGGCGCACGGCAAACCGACCGCCATCTCCGAATGGGGCGTTCAAACCGACGATTCCGCGCCTTTCGTCAAGGCGATGGCCGACTGGATGTCCAGCCACCACATGGTCTACGGAAATTACTAGGATTCCAACAATGCCGGCTTCGCCGGGCAGCTCGATGCTGGCGCCAATCCTAACACAGGGACAGCGTATCTCAACTATCTTACAAATCAATCCGCGGGTATGAATCTAGAATTTTTCTTTTCAAATGCGTATTCCACCTAGTCAAGGGCTTAACTCACTGATAGCACCCGACGGAACGGCGTATGATTTATCGAATGCGAAGCGAATCTATTTTACTGACGGAAGTATAATTAGAAGCTTGTATATAGTTTGGTAAACGACGTATTCTATTTTGCTAATAACAAAGATATTTGGAATTCAAATATTGGTGCAACGACCCATTACAACAACAACGGATGGCATTAAGGTCGAGATCCGAACCCGTTCTTCTCGACCACTGGTTACCTTGCCGCTAACGCCAACGTGCGTGCTGCCGGAATTAATCCGTTAACTCACTACGATGGCAACGGTTGGAAAGAAGGGCGTGATCCGGCAGCTGACTTTGACAACGAGTTGTACCTGGCGCGAAATCCGGACGTGAAGGCGGCTGGGATGGATCCGCTGCAGCATTACCTCCAGTATGGACAGGCGGAGGGCCGACAAGCTTAGACTGCAATCGGAAAAGTCTCTGATCTCGACACACATCCCGGCTTTGACGCGGAGTACTACCTATTGTCGAACATAAACGTGGCGAAGGCGGCGATTGCAGCAGGCGGTAACAGTTTCGTTTTCGCCTATCAGCATCACGAGAATTACGGATGGCACGAGGGGCGCAACCCAAACGCGGTGTTCGATGTGCAAGGTTACTTGGCTGCGTATGGGGACGTGAAGGCAGCCAACATTGATCCGCTTACTCACTATGACATCTACGGCTGGCGTGAAGGTCGAGACCCTTCGGCTAGCTTCGATACTAAAGCCTAAGAAAGCCACTACACGGATGTAGCCAAGGCCGGTATGGATCCAATGCTGCACTACCTGCAGTACGGGGGCATCGAGGGCCGACCGTCCTTCAACGATTGGCATTTCGGCTGAAACCGAGAGGGCGGGTCAACTAACGACCAACCTTCTAGCTGATTGCGCGGAGGACTTCAGCCTCTAAGACCAAGTCGTGGCTTAACTGCGCCAGCCCTTCGACGCCGCCTGGCGCATCTCTTGCCAGCGCAGCGCCGAGAGCCCGAGACAGGGCGGCAGGGCGGGCTTCATGGCCTCGAGGGCATCGCGCCAGCCCTGGACATCGGAAGGCGTGGGTCGGATCGGTACGGGTGATGCTATGGGTCTCGCCAGATTTGGGCCGGCGGGGATAGGGGCGCGAGCCGGGTGGCGCGAACGCGGCTGACAGCCGCCGGTCGCGCTACTCCACCGATCGCAGTTTCGGCCCCGCCCCGGTGTGCACGCCCGCGAAGTTCGGCCACGTGCTGATCCGGTCCTTCCGCCCGCAGGCCGAGCACACCAGCTGTAGCGCGACATCCGGCACGGGGAAGTCATCGGGCAGGCCGTCGAACGACATGGCACCGTTGTGCCCGCATTCGCAGAACACTAGCAGCCTACGGGCGCCGTTCGCCTCACTGTTCGCGATAGTGGCCGGCGGCTGCTCGATGCCGTCGGCGTTGTACCAGCGGCGCGGGTTGCGGAGGTGCCTAGGAACGCCCTTCTCTGGCTTGTCGCCGAGCCTGGGACAAGACCGAGAAGCGCAGCGAGCTTCATTAGCCCCGCGTTTTTCATCTCCTCGCCATCCACCAGCCACAGACTGAGGTCGTCCCCGAACGGCTCGACATACCGGCCCATCGCGCGGTGGGCCTCAGCGGCTTCATCGACGGGGTCTTCGCTCAATGCCAGGAGCTCTCGTTCTTCTGCCGAGCGAGGAGAGTAAGCAGGTCGATGAGATCGTCAGCCACTTCCATGTCGAGGCCGGTCTACGGCACGCCGTTGACGCGAGCCGGCTCGCCGCTTGCGATGTCGTAGGCCGTCCAGCCCTCATCGTCCTTCCGCATGTCGAAGATCTGCGCCGGCGTGTTGCTGTTTGCGAGATCGCTCACGACGCCACCGGCCGCGCCAGCAGGATCGCGGTGCGCACGGCCTTGACCTTCTGCGCAGGGCTCGCGTGATCATCCGAGACGACGAGGGTCGCGAAGTTGCTCGCCTTGACTGCCGCGTCGATGTTGATTCGGTAGCCCTCTGCGATTGGGAATGGGCCCATGTCCGGCGCCGCGAGGTACGCGTCGACAGCGACGTTCACCTCGTCGTCGGTGACGGCCTTGGTTTTGAAAAGTTCGCCGGTCGTGAAGTCTGCCATGGAGCGATCGTAAATGGAGGCGGGGGAGGGCGCTACTGCAACCGGCTTCGCCACTGCGCCGACATTCGTGCGGCCGCAAAACACGTTCTGTTCCGTATTGACCAATTTGTCCCCGTCGCTAAACCCCTGATGGATTTGCAGTCCTTGGCTGGGGCGCCAGGATTCTCAGCCAAAACCGAAGGGGTACGACATCAAGGGGTTAGGCCCTCGATCACCCGTCTTGAGCGGCATCAGACCTGATGAATGGACCATCTGATTGGACCCTGGTCAACGCTTGGTTTTGAGTGCTCCACAGCCTCTAGAAATCGGCGGTAGATCCGCAAAGCGCCAGAAGCAGGACTTCAGTGTTTGCCGGGAAGCGGACTTCAAAAGTCGTGCAAACGAGGTTCATGCGGACATTGCGTCTCGGCTAAAGCCCGCAGAAATATGCCGCTGCTTGACTACGCAATCCTACCGAGGAATCGATGTTTCGTATTCTGGTGTCTAACGAGTTTTGCGACATTTCAGCGTCAGTCGTTCGGTCGAAGCTAAGCATCGAACGATTAGGACTTAGATCTCAAGGCGCGAAGTTCCGGATATTGAGGGTAGTCATCGAGGGCTGCATCCAGCAATGAGCCTCTGTCAACCTGACCTCCCCCACCGAGCTTCAGTGTGCGAAGGGCTGCAAACCAGTTTGCCCGCCCTGTCCCGGTAAGCTTGAGGCGCGAAACATCTCCGCCAGCGCGAGCCCAAATCTCCTGATCGGTCGGGCCAGCCGGGTACAGATCGGCCATGATCTGCTCCATTTCGCGCCAAGAACCGGACTGCTCACTTGGACTCACCCCAGCCACTGCTTTTGTGCCGCCTCGATCAAGGGCTACCGGGAAATTGTCTTCCAGATCGGACGCTTTAAAGATTGGATGCTGACGGCCGGGAACAGTGCTGCGAACTTGCTCCGCAACGTAGTTAAATACTTCAAAAACGCGGATAAGACCGTCACCGGTTGTGCGCGCCTTCCCTTTTAGCGCCTCGAGGAGGCGCGTGGTGAAGACGCTGTTGCGACTTCCTGCGAGTACAAGCGACGTTTCGCTTGAGCGCGAAGAGGCAATTATGACGCGCCCAGTTCCTGCTGCAAGCCGCTGAAGCGACTTCTCGTCGAACCCGAGCTGAACATGATTCTCGACTTGTCCCTTGAGCACGCCTGCACCGCCTGCGTGACAGGCGTCGATCAGCACGAACAGGCGTTTTGCCTTGATCGCGGCTAGCGCGGCAGAGAACTCGGCCTCGACAAGCGCCGTCCCCTGCAAGTCCTTCAACGTGCAATCCACAGGGATCAACGCGCTGGTCTCAGCAATGCCATAAGGTAACCGGGCTCCATGCCCCGAGAAGTAGATAACGACGGTGTCGTCGACCTCTGCCAAGGAGGAAAGATTGGCTAGTGCTAATCGGACGTTCGCCAACGTGGCATCGCTGTCGAGAAGTAATTGAACATTAGCCGCCGGGAACCCGCAGAAAACGCAAGCCTGCAGAACAGATGCGACGTCCCGAGCGTCGTTCAGTACGGCCTCGGGCAGGCTGCTCACCTCGTCGTAGTTTGCGATAGCGATTACGAGGGCGCGACCCCTGTCGAATGTCATCGACTAAAAATCTCCGTCGTTGTTGCTGAGCCCACGAACATTAGATGTTTCGGATCTTAGTTTCGACCGCCAAACTCATGATCCTTGGCGAGAAATGCGAGGGAGCGATTCGCTGAATAGTCATGCTGCATTTCCCGCAAGAGCTTATCGATGCGAGGTCCTTTGCCGCGGCGAATTTGCGCGAGCGCGTCCCGCCAACGTGAGCGGCCGTTGCTGCCCCAGGCGAGATCGGCGTCATGGCCGCCAGCGCGCTCCCATAACCCGTCATGATCGGGGCCTCCTGGATAAAGTTCAGCCGCTGCGCTCTCAAGCGAGTCCCACTTCTCCGAAGAGGAAACCGGCGACAAATTATAAATCCAACGGTCCAGCACCCCTATCAACGACACGCAGGCGCGAAGGCCCGGCCGAACATCGTCGCGCCCCCAGCGCAGCATGTGCATGAGCTCGTCGGCGACGCCGTGCCAACGCCGCTCGGCCGCAAGCCGCCCGACCGCCTCGACGTCCAAGGCCGGAATGGGGCGGGTGCGGTCGCCCGCGCTCTTCAACCAACGGCGAAACCTAGCTTCATCGAAGCTCGACAGTTTCGCGACGACTTCCACCGCGGCTCCGATGCGACCGCGGCTGAACGCATCGAGCAGCGCGTCCAGCCGGCTGTCGTGGAGAATGGCGTTTTGCAGCTCTGTTTCCAGGCTTGGCACGATGCCAGCCGCCTCTGCCTGCGTGAGCCAGCCGGCGGCAGTCGCGCCGATCAGGTTTGTGCGGACGGTGTCGCCCAATCTCGACCAGAGCTCCTGCCGCCGCGGGAAATTGCTGAGGTCGGCGAGTGGGGTACGAGACAGCTTCTCAAGAAGCGGAACTGGAGCGGCTGCACCATCTAGGACCTCATGTAAGAGCAAGTCCGCAGCAGCGCGCGGATCTGATGGCCCAAGCCACGCATCGAGATCGCGATCCAAGGCGGCTGACCAGAGCTCGCGCGTCGCGCGATCTGACATATTCAAGTTGGCCATCAACGACGGCGTTTTCGCCACAGCCTTGGCGGCAATGTCGATTAGGCGCGAGTCGGCGACCTCAATGGCGCAGGTGACAAGCTGTTTGGGCGTCGCGTTTCGGATCGCCTGCTGCAAGCCTTCAGTGCCCGGGACGGGCTCGACCGTCACTTGAAGCCGAGCGGCCTCTAGCGGACTGAACGCAGACGCAGCCACTGCACCGTGAAGTGCGTACATGCGGTTTCCAGACGCGAAAGATAGGAGCGACTCCGCCGCCGCGCGCTTCAGCTTCGAGGGCGAGGCCTGAACCAGCCGATGTTCGAGGCCGGCGTTCGCAGCTACGTGCACCCATAGCGGTCGGATGATCGTCGGGTCGGCTTCTGACCACCGCCAGAACGCTGATGCGAACGCGCCGCCGCCAGGCCCGGCGGCGCTTGCCAGGCCCTCGAGGATAGAGTGTCGCCAGACCTCCTCAGCACCCGACGCATTGGTCGCGTCTTTGATCGCCAGCATGAAGCTGTGATCTTGAGTCGGAGGAAAAATATTCCTCGCCGTCCAGCGCTCCAGCGCCTTCCAGACCTGCTCGTGCCCCTCAAAACCTATCAGCGAGAGATTTCGAAGCGGAAGGATGTCGTCGGCCGTCGCCTCCGCTAAGCGCTGAACAAGCCTATCTAAGAGACTTCTCTTAATCAGATCGCCCCGCTCTTGATCAGGCGACAGTCGGCTCGCCAAGCGCATGGCTGCAACCGTGTTGCCGATCGTATCCGGTGCGACCGTCGCCAAGCGAAAAGCCTGTTCGAGAAGGGGTAGCTCGCCGAAGCTTGACATCTCAGCGCCGAGACTCTCGGCGAAGATGCGAAGTGGCTCACCGGCTTCCGTACCGCTCAGCATGGCCGCCGCTAGCGACGCCGCAGAGCGCGCTGTGTTGTCAAGCAACCGATGTCCTTGCCAGCGAGCCACGAGTCCGTTTGGCGTGCATACCAGCGCGGGTGGCGGCGTCTCGACCAGATCGTTGGGACCGAAACTCAGCCGAAAGGCGAAGCGCCGGCGTATGGCCGGCCAAAGCGTTGCCCAAAGCGAGGCAACGAGCTCATCGAAGCCGCTATGTCCAAGCCGAACAATTGGGCCCGATCCTCGAACGGAGAGTGCTGCCGCAAGGGCGGGAAGTTCGGACGACGGAGCGGGTTTGTTCGAGCTAATTTCCAGCTCCAATTTCGGCAGCTCGGAGGGTGCCAGCGGCTCGGTGATTAGCCGATCGAACAGCGCTCGGAGATCAGCGACGACAGCAATGTCTTCGAGTGGCAATATGAGCGCGTGCGAGAGAACCATGCCGGACCTCGCCGCGCGGGAGTCCCAAAATGTTCGGGCGACGACATAGCGGTTGCCATGCGGAAATCCCGATACGAAGGGCGACCACTCCGCTCCAGGCGGCGCGGTGTCTGGGAGGTCAAGGCGTGATGCGAGCCCGGCGGCGCCCGCAACGTCGCCGCTGGCCGTTTGCAAGCCATGGCCGCCCTTCACCTCGCCGAATATAGCCTAGTCGACGATCACCTACCCAAACTCCGCTCGCCCGTTTCTACCTGAGCGTGCTCAGGAGCAGCTGTATGGGTATTGTGAGATCCGGCGACTTGGACCCGTCTGGCTCGACAACGTAGCCGAAGTGCTCCGGTCCTTGGCTCACATATTCCATGTCGCGATCGCGCGGACTGAGCGGGCGTTCCAGCGCCGACAACCCCAAGATCGACGGCGATCGCCAGCTGGAGTGAACAAAAGCCCACAGCATCGGCAAGCGCGCCCGCAACGTCTCGCTAGGCGTTTCCTCGGAACTCAGCTCATCCCAGCATGTCAGAAGAATGCCCAGGTGTGGGCGCTTTAAAGGGCGCTGTCCCGTCGCGCCAGAGCTAAAGGTGAGCATCTGCAGCAATTCGATCAACCTTGCTTGGTCGGAAACCTGCACTTCTCGGTTCTCTATCGAAGAGCCTCGCAGGTCAGCGAGAGGCCGCGAAAAGATGTCGTCTTCGAGCCGGGTCTGCTGCAAGCGGATCATCAGCAGCCAAGCCGCAGCCTCGCGGACCCGCGTTCCCCAGGAGTTCGGCACGCGCCGCGCGGCGATGATGTTTCTGATCTGCTCACCTCCGTAATCAGGCCAGACCATTTCCCCCCGATGGTCACCGCCGTCTGAGACGGGCCAGACGCTGTCGATGTAGGTCGAGGTCGCTGTATGTCCGGCAGCCTTGCCTTCGTTTAGGCTCTCCAACGCCGCCTCGAATGGTTCGAGGTTGGTTGCGGCTCCGTTCATGCGGAGTCGTCCGTCACCTTTCATAAGACGCTTCAGGAGCTGCGCGCCGTAGTGCGTCTTGCCGACCCCGCTTTCGCCGACCAGGAGGATGGAGGTGCTCGCCGCGCTCACGATGATCTCGCGCCGTAGAGAAACAGGGGATCGTTTCGCGTCGCCGGCGGTGGCGGTAGTTCTACGCAAGGACGCAGAATTTTCAGGAGCCACGCGAGGAGATCGAGCAAACCGACACCGGTCCCTGCTGTGGCGGCACCGTCGGAAACAATGCTAACCGAGAACTCGGCTGCGTCGGGCATTCCATCCCTCACCGCCCCGCGTACGGCCCGCTCCATCTCGGGCGCGATCTCCACGTCGGACTTGGTCCAGACCAGCGCGACGGGGCGCCCCCGCCGCTCCGCAGCGATCCTGCGAGCAAGGAGCTGCAACGAGCCCCGTGCGGACCCCATGTTTTCGCCAGACAAAGCCTCACGATCAGCGACGATAATCAACACGTCAGCGCGGTCGGATATCCAGCGCGCACCGACCCCCTCGGGGGAGTCGCGGTTCACCGCCCATTTCTGGAACCACTCACCTGGCGCGTCGGTGAAGAGGTAATCTAACTCTTTCGCTTGCTGCGTGTCCCGAAAGGAGAGATGCAGCAGGCCGGGAGCCCGGCCAGCCCGGCTCGTAGTATGCGGCGGAAAGGTTGGTGGCTGGCCCGGGTTCCAACGCAACGAACCTGCGACTGCTTCCCAGCCCGCGAGAGAGTAGGACCCTGCAAACTGCCGGCCCTCTATATTGATCGCGCCGCGGCCGAGAAGTAGATACCATGCGCCAAGCAGAGTCGTCTTACCCGCGTTCTGGGGTCCGGCGACTCCGATAATGATCGGGCGCGCTCGGCCGGCCAGAAAGCCGAGATCGGCACGTCCCATCGCGCTTCCTGACCAAGGAAGGAGCACCTCGTCGGCCGGCTCGACCTCGGCCGTTTCCTTCTCCGCGCGTCCCGACCACGCAGGGCACTTCGATAGATCTGAGTGGCCGAGATCACAGCCGGTATCCGGTACAAAGCAATTAGCTCGCGTGCACTGATGCATAAGCTCTAGCCTTTGCGACCGCGACGCTTGGCGCCCATCCCGTCGTACGTCGCCCTGGCGGCCTGCATCTCGCGGAAAACCCAGGTGGCCCAGCGTGGCAATGTGATCGGTGCGTCGGCGGGAATACCGGTCAGTCGCTGGAAGTCGGCCTCTGTGCGAGAAGCCGACGCATCGGCATGCGCGATCAGAGCCATTACGGGGCCACGACCTTGGGGTGAAGCCACCAGATTAGCCCCGGCGGCGCGGAGTGGAGCTAGGTCGGAGTGTTCCTGCGCTTGCTCAACAAGCTCGCGTATCGCGAAGGTTTTCTCCTGATCCATTGCTGGGAGCCCGACAACAGCCTCGAACAAGAACGCTGCCACGCTCGCCGGAGAAAACGTCGGGACCTGCTGGTGAAGGTCGTATGCCATTAGGGCGGCTGCGGCGGCGGGCGGGAGGTCGCGATAGCTGAGCCTAGCGCTCGGCGAGAAGCGCGCTTCTTTCCACCATAAGAGGTTCGTCCGGCGCTGGAGACCTGCGGTCGCTCCACTAACGGAGTTGAGGGTCGTGTCGACGTAAGTTGAAACGCTATTTGCCAGCGCCCGAAAGGGCTCAGACAAGTCAGCCTGCTCAATTGAGGTCTTGCCCGCGACACCGTCTATGACGTCCGCCACAGCTTCGGCCATTCGGTCACCAAATTCGGTCACCCATTGGGTAGGACTGTTTTGTGGCCAGTGCGGATTGCCACCCGTGGCAATATTGCCTTGTTGCGGATTGTGATATTGAGGGCCGGCAGCCAAGTAGAATTTTTTCTTGAGAGTGTCACGATTGGCGCGGGCCGTGGAAATTGTCGGCGCATCGAGGGCCGGGACGTCAAACGTCATAGCTTGCACCGCGATCGACGATGGCGTCGCCCATTCCGCTTCAGCTCGCGCGTCGACCTTTTCTTCAATCTGGGCCACCACATCAGCCCAGATGGCCTGCTCGTCGCCGACCTGCATGAATGGGAGCGCGTTCCGCGCGGAGGTCACAAAGGCGACGCCGATCCGATCATCTTCGGCCGCCGCCTGCGCGAGCGCATCGAGCAGCATCGCCCGCACGACTGCGACGGGCGGCCCCGAAAAAGTGTTTACATAGGTCGCCCAACGTTGCTTCAGTGCGTCCAGCCCCTCTCGGACGACGGGGTCATCGGCGGGAGCTTGGGGATCGAACGCGACCAGGGCGAACGACGCGGCCTTTGCAGGAGCTTTCTTAATCGCGGCGAACAGATCGCCGGCTGCAGCCCTAAGCTTTTCTAACTTGACGTCGTCTCCGCCGACGTCGATCAAGCCGTTGCTCAAAAAGCGGAGAAGAACGTCGTCACTCACCGTCCACCCTCATACGCTTGGTGCTACTTTGTTCTCATGTAGCAGGCAGCTTGACGATTTACACCTCCGTTCGCCCAATTACGGTTGCAACGACCCTTCGTATGTTCGTCGTCAGCAGTCCACGCACGACTTAGCGGTGACCTTGGAGGTTGCTCCCGGCGGCATTTGCGACGGTGCGCAGCAACTTAGGCCTCCCTCACGTGCCGCGGAAGCGTGTGATTTTGGAGTAGGATTTATCGCTTTCGTCTAGCGAAGGGCGGTCGGTTAGATTCGGATTTTTGGTATCGTTTCGATCTGCAGCTCAGACATTTCCGCCGAAGAGCGGACATATCGAAGTTCGGCTTAGGGTCGGAAATTCGCATGCTGCTTGTTCGGCTTTGCGTCTGAAGCCGGCCTGCAGTGCCTAACCAGAATTGGACCATCGCGGCTGGCTTATTCACGTCCGCTTCCAACTACTAAGTCACATCATCTGCCGACCAGCCGGTGGTGCCCCGCTTTCCCAACGCTACCCGACCTAGGATCTGGTTAGTGGAGGGCTCGTAGACGAATCCTGCCTGGCGCGACTTCAGGCCTAATAGCGTGCGGACCTCTGACGCCATGGCGACACGTAGGCCGTTCGGTGACGCAACACCGGCTTCAATCCGGCATTTTCCCTTGCGAAGAACCGCCGCTTCCTGAGCTGCCGCCATAACCCAGACCTCTTGCCGATCAGTGGCACGGTCGACGCCGTTGAGTAGGGCAACAAGTGGCGCAAGACGCGGTGGAGCAGCATTCGTTGCGAACGTGTAGAAAATCCCAATTCCGGTAAGCGCGCAGATCCTGACATCCTCTGGGTGCACGGATTGTCCACTCCAGCCGCACGGTTGGGCTTCGGCAGGTAGACAATATACTCCACGCGCAGCCCGCACGGCTTTCTCCTCGAGCATCAGCGCTCCGGAAACGATGCTCGGCACGAGGAGGCGTTTCAAGGCCCGGCTTCCCGTAACAACGCAGCGGCCAAGCTCCGATGGGAGGACGCGAGTTCCCGTGGCTGCGCAGGTCTCTAGGATACCGGGGCGAACCAGATGACCCGTCACGCCGCACCGTTCGCCCTCGCTCGGGCCGAGGAGGCCTTGCGTTTCGTGGCAGGCCACGAATTCGTCCTGATGGCCAATGCGCCCTGATACAGCCGACGATGCGGCCCGATCCTCCCGGAACAGCTTGCCTGACAGATCACTCGTCCGAAGCTCACTTCGCAACGCTTCGTCGCCAGAAAAGACGCAGCGCCCAAAATAGTTGGCCTCTGCATGCTTGCCGCTGACTACTGATGTTTTGAGCTGGTCACGTCCTACGAGTTTGCCGGACATGGCCGACCGTTCGACCTCATCGGTCAGTAAACAACGATTTGTCAGTTCACATCGGACCACGTACTTGGGCAGCGCCCGACGGCCATTAAGTTCCGATGCCTGCAAGCGATGCCGTAGTTCCCTCTGCCCGCTGATCGCGCATGCATCGAGGCAGGTCTCCGGTACGGCCTGCTGATTAGTGCCGCATGATACCAGTGCCGGCGCCGCTGAAATGTGGCTAGAGGAGGGGACGATCGTCAGCTCATCTGCATAGCCGCCGTCGCCGACCCGGTAGCTGACCCGCAGCTGCACGTCCCGGAGAACAGCGCCTTCCGCGCCTGCCAGCACGAACGACAGGCGCGGTGTGAAATCCTCCTCCATCTTGGCACGCTTTCGGGCGTCCTGACCCGCCGAGGCCATCTCCTGTCCGCGCCGTTCCAGGTAGAAGCGCGTGAACTCCGCGATGCCCGGGTCCTGACAGGCCGCATCCATGACTTGGTCGACGCTAAGCCCCAACGCATCGGAGGCTGCGTCGAGAACCAGAGGGAGCGGAGCCAAAGCATCACGGGTAAATGACAACTTTGCCCGATTGCGCGGTGCACAACGAACCTCGATCAGCCGCTCGTAGGCGTCGTGCGCAACAATCGCCCGTACACGAACCAGGATAACCCCTTCGAACCAGCGGCGCGCGGCAGCGCTTTCCGTGCCGACCAGAGTCCCCCCGAAGCTTTCGACCCATTGCCTCGCCGCTGCATCTGCCCCACGTCGCGGATCCTCGTCGAGGTCACGGACAGCATAGCGGCCGCTGACCACCATCCGCTGTACCATCCGGCTGAAAGCAGCCGACCCCGGCTGGCAAAGCGAGGACCGAGTCCCGCTCATCGCGTCGCGCTCGAAGCGGATCACTTCCTGGCCGCCCTCATCCTCAACCGCGAACAGACGGTTGGCCAACGGCGTGACCCGCGCGCCGAGCTGGCCCAGAGCGCCAAGAGCAAAGGGCTGGTACTCCATCGAACGCGTCTGCGGCGGCAGGCTTGGTGCCCGCGGCCCGACATAGCCCTGGCCATCCGAGTCGCCTAGCATCGCATCGATGCGCTTTTCTTCCTCGAGGAGCGCCTGCTTAGCCGCCGCGATGCTTTGCTCGGCCATTGCCACGCTTGCTTTGACGTCCGCACCCTTGAGCGCTGCCACCACGAGTTCGCGGATCCGCTCTTCGAAGCCCGCGGCGCCATCCTCGCCCCCCACGGAGCCTTCTAGCAAGGATTCGATGTCGCCTATGGCGCTCGTCGACATCTGCAGCTTCTCCATGAGCCGCCCAACGATATACTCTTCGAAAGTCCCCTGCAGTGTGACATTAAGAATGCTAACATGGGCATGCTGGGACGCGAGACGTTGTACCCGGCCGATGCGTTGTTCCACGATCATCGGGTTCCAGGGTAGGTCGTAGTTCACCAGCACGTTGGCGACTTGCAGGTTCACACCCTCTGACCCAGCTTCGGTCGAAACGATGACACGGTAGCCGGGCGGATTGGTCCGGAAACGTCCGATTGTCTCCTGGTTGCGCACACCAGACGTGCCGTTGATAATCCCCACCGTCAGGCCGTGCCCCTCCAGAAACTCCTGGATGGTGGTCTGAGTCTCCCGCCGTCCCGTGAAGACGACGAGCCGCCAGCTGTCCGGATTCTCGTGCTTCAATTGGGTGATCAGTCGTCCGAGGCCATCCAGCTTTGCGCTCGTCGTCATGCCCCGCACGACTGCCCGCACCGCCCCCGCGAAATCGGGCGCAATCGTGCCGTTGCGCTCCATGTTATCGAGCTGGGCGCTGAGCGCGTGCGGGCTACTTGTTAGCGCCTGGAGGATGCCAATCTGCGCCAGACGATTGAGCTTCTCGATACCCTTGGCGACGATTGCGATCAGTTCGAGCTCGGCTGGTGTCGGCTGCACCCGGTGCAGCTGCACCTTGCGGTCGGGGAAATGGAGCTTGGCGTCGCCGCGACGCACCCGAGACATGTAGCCATAGACGATCGACCGGAACGCCTCGGCCGCCTCAGGCTTCAGCTGGCGTGCCTGCTCTCGGTCACCTGCGATGAAGCGCCGGGCAAACTGGCCTTCGTTGCCGAACGGGTTCTCGTGTCCCCTCGCCACGGTGAGCAGATCGACTAGCGAATAGAGGTCCCAAAGCCGATTCTGGATTGGCGTGGCCGTCAGCATCAGCACAAACCGGAACCGCCGCGCCGCTAAGGCACTCCGAAAGACCTGCGCCACTTTTGGCGGCTCCGGCGTGCCGTAGAGATTTCGTAGCTTGTGCGCCTCGTCGAGGATCAGCATCTCGAAGCGATCGGCAGGAAGTTTCTCCAGGTAGAGCCGCGCTGAATTGTACGTCGTGATGATCGCGCCGACGCCGTCCGGGTTCGCGCTCAGCAGGTCGCGACCCGTTGCGACCTCGGCCGGAATATCGAACTTGGTCTCCAGCTCCTCCTTCCACTGTGGTCCAAGGAGTTTAGGGCAGACGATCAAGGCCCGCGACAGCCGTGAACGCGCGATGAGCTCGCTCATCACCAGGCCCGCACTAATCGTCTTGCCGAGCCCAACATCGTCCGCGAGCAGCGTTACTGGCAGGCGGCGGCAAAAAGTAATCAGATTGCTGACTTGATGATTGAACGGTTCGACCCGTTCACGCCACTGCGCTTCCGATTTTACGTCCTTGCGTGACTCAATCACGATCGGATCGGTCAGGTCCCATTCAAGGGCTGCCTTGTAGATACGGTATTCCTCAGGCGATCGCGCCGCGCGAAGGAGCTTCGTCTGCCATTCAGAATCAGCGGTCATGTGCTGCAAGTGGTTGTCCTTTTTTAAACGCATACTGCCGGGGACCGGTGCTCAGTAAAGATTGTAGCGAACTCAATTTCCGTCTGATGGTAGTCGCGAACATCCTCGAGCGTCGCCGCAGCGCAGCGCGCGATATCATGATGAATTTAGCTCGTCTCGACCCTCGGCTTCATTGTCATCCTCATAAACAGTGTAGCCGTCGCTAACGTCTTCCGGCATGTCGTAGAGGTCGGCCTCAGGGATCTCCACTCCCACGGCTGGATGGCCGGACGCCGAACCATCATCTGTCGTCGTGGTCGGACCGGCCCGAGGCATGTATCTTTTGGACCGACGGTTGACGCGGCTCCGGTCGCTAGCATTGCACCGGAGCCGCCACAGAGGCTCGGCGAGCTTGACGGCGTCAGGTCGACCCCGCGTCCTCGGGATCGTCGTCCTCGTAGGCGGAGATGTCGCTGCCGTCGTCGTTGGGCACCGCCTGCAGCCCAGCGCCCGACGCGAGCCAGGGACGCCCTGGAAGGAGCATGACGAGTTCGTCCCAGACGGGATGCAGAACGGGGTCGTTGGCCTTACGATACCAGTCCTCGTAGTAGGTAAACTTCTCCTCAGCCTCCTCAGGCGTCGTTGTTCCGCCCGGGCCACCCGGTGCGAGTGCCAGGATCAATCCGTACCATTCGAGAAGATCGGCCCAGACGAAGCGTCGCGCCTGCTCGCGCCAGATCGCCAGCTGCACCGGCTCTCGATAGCCAGCTCCCTCATCGGACCAGAGCCAAGTCAGCACTTCGTCCTCAGCGGAAGGCAGCGCAGACGGAGGAATGTTGCCGATCTCCGGGAGCAGCGGCATGAGCTCACCAAGATTGAGAGGGCTCAGCTCCCATTGGTCACCAATGCGCATCCCGCACAGCGGGAAGCGCGCGCTTGCGCAGGGCGGCGGGGCATCGACATCGAGCCAACCGGGTGTCGATGCCGCAACCAGCGCGTACAGCGCCTTCAGATCCAAGCGAGGTTCCTCCTCGTCCAGCTCGTCGACGCGATCCATGATGGCAGCGAGACTGGGAACGTCGTCGGGGCTGTCACAGTCGTCCTGTTCCCAAGGGTCCTCCGCTTCGGCCTCGGCCGGGGCTGTCGACGCCGGGTCCGGTAGGATCGGCGCACCGGGCGGCGCGTGATCGGGAGCCGATCCGGGGGCCGCGACGGACAAGGAAGCCGGCACCGGTGGGGTGTTTCCCGGATCGAGCCCGTCGGCGGGAAGCGGCGGCGTCTCGGCGCTTCCCGGTCCGTTCGGGACTCCGCCGGTCTTTCCGCGGGCTGGGGGCGCCAATGCACCCGGAGCGGGGGCAGATTCGGCCGCGTTGGAGTTTCCCTGTCGCTGCGTAGCCAGGGCATGCAGATCGGTCATCGCCAGCTCGATCAGGCAGGCATCGCGCCGGCGCTGGAGGTCACCTGTCCTGCGGTCATGGTCCCGCATCACCGCACGGTGCTCGGTCGCGATCGCAGCGAGCTGCCGCTCCAAGCGATGGCGGTGGGCGGTCAGCTTCTCTTCGCCCCAGCAGAATGGAGCGTCGTCGCGCGCGGCGTGCGGCGGCAGGCCGAAGCGAGCGCGCAGGACCGCAAAGCCCGCGCGAATGTCCAACGTGTTCGATCCCTTCCTCACGACACGTCTCACCTCTTCGAATGGCCGCGCCACGGGTCGGCAGCGGCATCACACGCGAATGCGACCCGAGGTCGGGCCCCGTCGTCAAGCTTGGTCCGTCGCCCGCGGGACCCCGGACGGACGCCTCTTCCGGTCCAGGCGATCCGTCCGAGCAGCCTTCAAAACCCCAGAACTTGAACCCCAAGAGACACCCGCCCCGACGGGCGGTGGCCGGGCTTTGCCGTTCGTGCGGGACCACGAACCAAAGCCCGGCCAGGACCCCGGAAGGACAGGATCTCCCGGAAGGACGATCCCGGAAGGACTTCCCGGTTCGGCTGCGGGCCCCAGCCGAACCGGGAACAGGGCTCAGCTCCCCTAATCCGGAGCAGCCCTGCGGCAGCTCCGGATTAGGCGGCTCCTACGAGCCGGCTTCGACTTCCCAAACGGAGGCGGGCTGACCGGGCCGTCACCCCAAACAATGAAGCTCGGTCGGCGGCTCGACACCTGATCGATCGAGCCTATCCGACGAGGCCCCGCAGCCTTCCGCGGGCGACCTGCCGCCGGGCTGTCGGAGCGCGTTCGGCGGCCGGTAAACGGGGTGGGTGCGACAGAACTACGCAGATCGTCCGAGGGCTGCCTGAGCCGGTCTCGCAGTCTACGATAGTTAGCAATTTGCTACCCCTGGCAGGTCGCCGGTTAAATCCTGAGCATCGGTTCGAGCTTCGAATCGCTACACTTATGATCGGTTGCTCGAATCGAGCACAGCTGCCTAAGCTTGGTCTCCACCACGAGGCGTTGTTTCCAGGCAGCCACCGAACATGTTCGATCCGTCCCACACGCACCCGTTCGTGCGCGGAACGCTCGCGTCCGTTTGCGGCGTCACGACCGACCGCGGAACGCCCGACCGCCGTCCTGACCGCGCTCGCGCGCTCGAGACGGCCCTGGGCTTCCATAAGCAGCCGGGCATCCGGTTCGCCTCGCGCGAGGGCCGCGAGCGCCCGCTGTCGCGCGACGGGGCCGTGACGTGCCACTTCGCCCAGACCTCGATCTCCAAGACCTCGCCGATCCGGGCGATGATCCGGGCCGCCAGGACGGGCCGGCGCTACAGCAGATCCGGGGCGTGCGCGCACGAGAGCTACATCGAACGGCCGGGCGCCGCCGAGCGGCTCGCCCTGTTGCAGGGTCGACCGGGCACCGGACGCGACGGGCTTCAGCAGCAGGCCTATCTCGAGCGGGACGGGGCGGTCGAGGCGGACCCGGACGACAGCCTCGCGCTGGCCTCGTTCGGCACGATCGGCGACACGTGCGAGGCGCGCATGCACTTCTGGGACCTCGTCGAGGCAACCGAACGCTCGCCGCGGGGCGATCGCATCACGATCGACGTCGGCGAGAACCCGGACTGGTGGGCGAAAGCCCTGGGCGCGATCGACGAAGCGCCGGAGACGGCTAGGGCCCGGCTGCGGGCTGCGGGTGCGGGGGATCCGGCTCCCCTGGAGCTGACGCTGTCGACGCAGGACGCCTTGGCGCTGTGGCGCTGGGCCGAGGGTGTGGGTACCGGGGCACCGATCAAGATCGCGCCGGGGCGCGGCGGGCGCACGCAGACCCGGATCATCGCCGAGCTGCCGCACGAGCTCGACGGCCACGCGCGCTTGGCCATCGTGCGAGCGTTCACGGGCAAACTCGCGGCCCAGGGCTTTCCCTACTGGGCCGTGGTGCACGAGCCCGACGCCAACAACGACCGGCGCAACTACCACGTGCACGTCGTGTACTACGATCGCCCCGCCCGGCGCATGCCGCACCCGGACACCGGCGTCGCCACCTGGGACTTCGCGATCGCGCAGGACAAGCGGCGCGCGAACCGCACCACGGTTCTGGAGCGGCCCTATCGGCAACCCAAGGACCGGGCGAGCCATGATCGCGCCTGGATCAAGGATCTGCGCACGCACTGGGCACATGCTGCAACGCGATGCTGACGGAAGCCGGGATCGGCAAGCGCTACGATCTGCGCAGTTACGCCGCCATCGGCATCGACCAGGCTCCGGGCGTGCACCTCCCGGCACGCCAGTACAACAAGGAGCGCAAGGGCAGCCTGACGGAAGCGGGATCCGATCTCGCCCGGCGTCAGTGGCAGGCCGAGGCGGACCGGATCCTCGACGACCGGGCACGGATGACCGGGGCGAAGCTCAGCCTGCTGCTGGTGCAGGGCCGACCTGCCGAGCTGACCGAGTTCGGCCGCGGAAGGACGGCGGACCGCCATGGGGACGCCACGGTCGGGCCGGTGCGCGGCCTGATCCGGCGCGGTCTCGCCCTCGTCGAGGAGATCGGCCGGCTGGAGCTCGCACGGGATCTGGCGGCACTGGTCCTCACGCGGACCCTGTCCCGGCCCCGCCTGCTTCTCACAGCGGGCGCAACGCCCGTACAGAAGCGTCAGGCGACCGTCGATCCGAGGCATCCCACTCCGGAGGATCCTGCGGTGGTGGGGGGCGAGCGCTCCGGTCAGGCTCCCCGCAGCGACCTCGTTCGATTCTGCGACGACCTCGAGCAGGGTGCCGCGCAGCTCGCAGCCGCCTACGAGGCGCGGATCGTCGAGCCGCGCCGGCGACTGGATCGGATCCGGACCGACCTGGCCGGATCAGAGCCATCGCCTGGCTCGGCTGGCGTCTCGACCTCGAGCTACGGTCGGACCGATCCGGTTCTGACGGGGGAGGGCGATCCTGCGGCGCGTGCCGATCCTGCGACGCCACCTGTTTGGATCGATCCGGTCCCGGCGACCGTGTTCGCCGCCCGCGTGCGGGCAAGCCTGGATCCCGGCACCGCAGCGATCTGGGCACGGTTCGCCGCGGTCGAGCCGGAGGTGACCGAAGCCGTTGCCGTGACGCCGTCGCCGGCGACCATCTTGCGCGAGAAGACGCCGATCGTCGTCCCCACGGCACGTCTTCCGCCGGACCGCTGTCCGATCGAACGCGCCGCCTCGCACGCCCCGTCCTGGTCCGACGCCGTCGAGGGCGCGGCCGAACGGCACGGCGCGCGGTCGACGCCCGCAGGACCGGGTGCAGGTGAGCCGGCGCTGCGCCCGCGTCCCCAGCCACAGTTCGATCTCACCCTCGGGCTTGGTCAGGCTCGCCGCTCCAACGGTGCGCCGCTGATCCCGCCCGGGCGTCCCGCCACAGCTGGTGCTGCGACCGCCCCTGTTGGGAATGCCGGAGGCGACCTTCCGATCGCGCCCCAGACCGAGGCGCGTCGTCCAGCCTCGCTGCCCGCATCGGCTGTGAGGTCAGCCCCGGCAGCGGCCGCGACGGAGAGCGCGGCGACGATGGCTTCGGCCTCGATGCCCGCGACGTCAGCGCCACGAATGGCCGTTGCGCCGACGACAGCGGCAGTCCCGGCACCGCCGATCGTGCAGGCACCGCCTCGGAGAGAGGTCGAAGCTGCGTCCGTCGAGCCAGTACCGTTCACCGCCCCCGTCGAGCAGGCCGCACCGGTGCTGCCTGCTGCGCGGATCGTCGCCGAGCGAACGTCCGCGCCCACGGCGTCCGGTCCGGTCCGGCTCCCGCCGGTCGAGAGTGCAGTGATCGAGATCGAGCTGAATCTTTCGAGCGCCGCATCGGGGAGAGGAGCGGAGCTTCGAGTAGAGGCGCCGATGGCTCCTCGCGCACCTGTCGCGGTCCAGTCGCTCATCGAGACGGCGGAGCGCGATAACGAAGGCGACGCCCCGTGGCCGCTTCCGCCGCGGCTCGAAGCGCCGGCCCCGGCCATTCGGGTGGCGCCCCCGACCCCGCCGTCGGCCGATGCGCCACCGCTCAGCGTGCCGATCTCGGCCGTCCACGGCGCGCAACAGCCTGCCTCACGGGGCAACCACCGCAAAGGCGTCCGGCGGCGCTCACCACCAGCACGAAACGGACGCGGCGGCCGCGAGATCGGAGACTGAGATGCACACACCCCATCCCCTTCAAGCCGGATGTCGCCTTCGCCCGCTGCGCGTAGCGAGCGGCGGGTGCCGATCGCTGAAGCCTCACAGCGCCACAGCGCTGCAGCCCTACGGCCTCATGGCGCGATGGCGCCGTGAGGCTCCGATGCCGTGGCGCCATGATGCCGTGATGCCACGATGCCGGAGCGCGGAGATGCCGTGGCATCGTAGTGCCTCTGTGCCGAAGTGCTGTGACGGAACACCCTGGAGCTATCGCCCGCGCAAGGGGATCGCGTGATGGACGTGCTCGCGATCGCGACGCAAAAGGGCGGTACCGGCAAGACCACGGTCAGCGTCAACCTCGCGGTCGTCGCCGCCGAGGCGGGGAGACGCGTCGCCGCCCTCGATCTCGACCCGCAGGGCTCGCTCGCCGGCTGGGCCGCCCGACGCGAAGCCGACGATCCGGCCGTCGATCATCTCGGGTTGGAGCGGATCGGGCAATTGCCCGAGATCCTCGCCGCACTCGAGCGGCAGGGTTACGACCTCGTCGTCCTCGACAGCGCCGGTGCCTTGAACCCCACCGCGTACTTCGCCCTGCGCTCGGCTAGCCTCGTCCTGATCCCCGCACGGCCGACCCTGCTCGATCTGCTTGCGACCGAGCCGACACTTCGCGCGCTCGCCCAGATCGGCCTCGCCGACCGCGTGGCCCTGCTGCTGAGCCAGTGCCCGACACAAGGTCAGGCACGCGCGGCGACCTATGCCGAGCGACTTCGCCGCTGGGGGCATCTCGCCGAACCGCCGCTGACCCAGCGCGTGGACTACCAGGACGCGCTCCTCGGCGGGCAGGGCGTCACCGAGTTCGCGCCCGCCGGAAAGGCGGCCGGGGAGATCCGCGCCCTTTGGACTTGGACAGAACAGCGCCTGAAGGAATCCTGCACATGAGCGAGACTACCCGCCGCCCCCTGAAACGCCTCGGCCTGCTCAGCAGCCTCGATCTGCCTGCGCCGTCATCCGACCCGAGCGTGGCAGACGCTCCAACAGACCACGCCATCACTCCAGGCGACCAAGCCACGGCAGAACCGCTACGCGACGTTCAGACCCCGGGCCACCCCTCGGACACGACCCGGCGAACCTCGGTTTATCTGTCAGCCGCGATGCTGCGACGGCTGAAGGAACTCGCGGTCGCTCGCGACTGCAAGGTGAACGACCTCTTGGTCGAAGGGGCAGCGTCCGTACTTCGGGAAAACGGTCACACGCCGCCTACGACCTCCCGCGACATGCTCTGAACGCATCGACGCCTTCGCGCCGGCGTCACGGCGCCACGGCATCACCGGCCCCCGACGCCGTGATGCTCCGGGATCATAGCGCTCCAGCATCACGGCGTTCCAAAGGGAGAGCGCTGCAGATGCTCGATCCCCATCCCGGCAGCTCGGCACTGCGCACAGCGAGGATGCGTTCGTCGCCGTGATCACCGCCTGCGCGCGCCGGGATCCCGCATCCGCCGCCATGCCTGGACCGGATACGGCCAGGGCGCGGCAACCCACGCGTTCCATGACGACGCGGACGAGACCGCTCAAGCGTTCGGTAGGAGTTCGACCGCGATATCGTTTGAGTTGGAGAAAGCCGTCATGAAACGCGAGCAGGCCGCCCGACCGAAGCCGCTGACGGTGCCACTTCTGCCCGAGGTCGTGCCCATGACACCGTCACCGCGACAGAAGGTTCGCGTGGGTACGACGAACAAGGGTCGGCAGGGCAGCGGACGCGGAGACGAGTGGTGGGATTAGCGGCCGTACAGGGATCAGATCGCAGTCTGCAGCGGCTCGATCACGGCATCGATCCCGAGGATGAGCGCTTCGTAGGGCGTGCCGGACTGCGCCCGCAGAGCCATGCCGGCGAGGGTGGTGAGGGTGAGTTGGGTCAATGCAGGCATCAGCACCGGTGACAAGTGCTCGTCGGCCACCGCCCGGGCCAGACGCTGCTCGATCGCGCCGACGATCCGCCCTCGGTACGCGGCCACGATCGCGCGCACCTCGGCATCCTCCGGTCTGACGTTCACGAGGCTCGTCAGGATCAGGCAGCCCAGCGCCGGAGCCTCGGCCGTGTAGAGCCGCGCGGCTCGGTCGAGCAGGCCATCGAACGCCGCGATAGGCTCGTCCGCGTCGAGACACGCCAGGACAGGTCCGAGCCGGTGCCCCCAGTATTGGGCAAGCGCCGCCTCGAACAGGTTCGCCTTCGATCCGAACGCCGCGATCAGGCTCTGGGGATGGGGAACGCCCATCACGGAGAGCAGGGCCTTGTACGAGGCTCCGCCGTAGCCGCGCTCCCAGAACAGCAGCATCGCTTGGCTGAGGGCCTGCTCCCGTTCGAAGCCCCAAGCACGTCCACGCGGCATCAGTACCTCGATATCCTGAGTGAGCGCTCACCAAGTGAGTAGCTGGTGCTGGCTGCCGGAGCAACCAGGAGTGAGCGATCACTCAGCTGTATGGCTGGTCGGGTCATCCACGACGCGCTGCTGCGCTGACGACACGCCGAGGGAGGGCAGGTTCAAACATCAGGACAAACGGAAAGACGACACGCTCCCGGGCCTCTGCGGCCGCGGGAGCGGAGGGATGAGGTCAAGCGACACGGATTTGACGAAGGCCCTTCGCCCCAAAAACCCAAGGAGGACGGGGACGGCAGAACGCGGCGCTCGGACAGCGCTCGCGGGACGGTCGGTGAGGCGCCTTCGCCCCTTCCCCTGATGATGGACACCACAAATGACAGATACAGATCACGACGCGCCCACCGGCGCGAACGAGCCCGGCCGCCCACACGAGCCGCCGGGCTTGCGGGTACGCGCAAGGGTCGAGCGCCCGCGCCGGCACAAGGACGGCCTCGTCCTCGAACTCCACCCCGTCGATCCCGACCGCACAGGCCGACTTCAGGCCTTCCTCTCCGGCGACCTCATCCGCCAGATCCAGGACGCGACCGGCATTCTGCTCGATCCCGGTGCCATCGTCGGCGAACACGAGCTGACGGTCACCGTCACGGCCGAGCCGCTGGGAAACCTCACCGCGGGGGTCGCCGGCTTCGTGCGCGACGCCTTCCTAACGGGATGGGCCGAGCAGGACGCTGCGGTACGGGATGGCCTGGAGGCCGACTATCTCTGGGTCCGGCAGCACGACCTGCCGATCCCGCGCCGGCTCAGGCGGGTGTTCCTGATCGAGCCGGATGACGGCGCACAGCATCCGCTCATCGACGCCCTTGCCCACTGGTGGGATCAGGGCGCGATCGAGCTGATCCGACACCCGATCGCGTTCGAACAGCCGGGCTCCGTCGCCGCGCTCCGGCACGCGTTCGATTGCGCCGTCGATCAGTACGAGTGGGGCTCCCTGGACGTGGTGGTCGTGGATCCGGGCTTCGGGTTCGCGTTCCGCGAGCTGTCGGACGACGAGCTGATGCGTCAGGTCGCCGTCCTGCCGGTGCCGGTGATCACCCGTCGCGCGTCGTCGCCGACGCTGCTCGACGGCTTGGCCCACCGGTGCTTCGATCACCCGGACGAGATCCTGGCCTTCCTGGCCGGCATCCTCCGGCAGGAGCTGCGGCTGGCCGACCGGGCGCGGCTCGAGGCGATTGCCGAGCTGATCGAGGCGATCCCCGAGCCTAAACGCAAGGCGAAGACGCCACGCTCAGAGAAGGGGCCGCTGTTCGACTGACGCCACCCTCGACGATCCGGCCGCCGGCATGCTGGCCGGCGGAGCACCGCCCCATCCCGACCTGAGCGAATGACACCATGCGACACCACAGATTCTTTAACGCAAACCGTGGGGCGCACGCACCCCCGGCTCACCCGGGCGATGTCCGTCCTCCCCCCATCTCGCCGGACGACGCGGGGGCGGCCCGGCCCGCCGACGAGGTCCGCGAGCTGCGCGACCTTCTTGGCTGGCTGCGCCAACGCCTGCGCGGCGAGCATACGGTGCGGGCCTGCGTCCTGACCGTCGAACCCCTCGGGTCCGACGGCCACCTGCTCCTGCTCGGCGAGGCCGATCCAAGCAGTAGCCTCGAGCCGCCTCGGCTCAAGGTCCGGCTCGCCGCGGCCGACCTTGCCGCCTGCCGGGATGCGATCGGCGACGCCTTCGATCCGGCAGCCCTGGTGAACCGGAGGGTCGTGCTCCGACTGCAAACCAGCCTGCGCCAGCGCTACGGGCGCGGGGCCGAGGTGCAGGCTCGGATCACCGCCGTGCTCTCGGTCGACGCGGTTTCGATCGACGGCGAACTCGAGCGCGAGCGGACGCTGCAGCGCCTGCGGCGGGAGGGGTACCGCTTCGGCCCCGGGACTTGGGTGGAGCCGGAGGATCCTCGGCACATCGTGCTGATCGCCGCCGAGTTCGGCGATGCCCTTCGCGACGTGGAGCACGTCCTGCGCCAGTTCGAGGACAGCGGCCTGATGCGGCTCCACCGGATCTACGCAATATTCGAGGGACCTTCGGCGGAGCGCTCGTTGGACGAGGCGTTCGCGCGAGCGGGCGAGCTGCACCGGGAGCACGGCTTGTCGGCGACCCTGATCTGCCGCGGCGGTGGTCCGATTGAGGGGTTCCAGGCCCTCAACGCCTACGCGACGGTGCGCGCAGCTATCACGGTTCCGAACCTCGTCGCCGGGCTCGGCCACGCCGGTACGCAGCTCACCGCCCTGGACGCGGTCGCGGCGCGATCGGAGCCGACCCCAACGGCCGCGGCGATGCTGGTACGCCACCTCGTCGAGGCCACCGGCGTTCGGGCTGAGCGCGCGCTCAATGCATACGATACCGCCTTGGCGGAGGATCTGGAGGCGGCCGGGCGCATCGCTGTAGCGGGGGCCTTGCAGCGCTTCGCCGCGAGCCTGGGCGATCTCGCAGAGCTCGCCGATCGGCGGCTGCGACAGCTTAATCGGGGTGTCGAGCGCAGCCTGCTGGCCAACCTCGCGGCAGCGACGGGCATGGCGACCGGCGTGACCGCCGAGATCAAGCCGTACGCCGCTCCCCTCGATGCGCTCGACTTCGGCGACGGGGATGACGACGACCCGGCCTGGGAACCCGGGTGGGCACTGGTGACCGCGGCCGATACCGGCCTCGTCATCGAGCGCTATTGCGAACTCAAGTTCAATAGGCCTTTATTCCTGCATTTCCGCGACGGGACGATCTTTGTCCGGGTCGTGCCGACCTTCGTCGCCTACAACTGATTACATGAAGAGGAGATAGACCATGACCAAGACCCGCTCACTCGAGACGCCGAGCTTCCTCACCGCGGTCCGGCGCATCGAGGCGCTGACCCAGGAGATCCAGAAGGATGGCTTGGCCGCCTTCGAGAAGGCCGAAGCCGCCTATGTCGAGGTGCAGGAGCTGCGCGCCGTGCTGAACGCCCGGATCGCGGACCTTCGCCGCCGGTCGGCATAGCCCGAGGATCCAGGCCACCGCCGATGCCATCGCATCGGCGGTGGCGCCTGAGGGAACGGGTCCGCGACGCCCGTCGCGGACGCCGCCTCGGGAGAGGCATGAGTACCGATCCAAACCCCGGAAGGGCCGATTACCTCCCATGGACAAAGCGTGCAGCTATGGTCGGACGCGTCGCCTAAATACGCCATTCCGGACATGCTCTTACTGGAACGGATGACAATCTTCGAAAGCCGCCGGCCATATAAGCAATTGGCCGATACAGAAGCGGACGGACTGATTGCGACCCAACCCGGCCGCTCATCACGTTTCAGCGCCTGCCTGTAAGCGGACGTTATTCTACATTCCGCTGTCCGGGTGGGACCACCTGAGCACCGTCCGACTGCTTGTAGATGACTGCAACAAAGAAAGAGCTGTTCCTCTGCTTAGTGAAGACCCCCGGGAGAACCTCCGAGCTGCAGACCGAATTCGGGCCGAGGGCAAGGGGCGTGTCTCGCTTCGGCCCGTGGGAACGGGTCAAGCTGAACGCGGGGGTGACTGGCAACAACCAGTGCGTCGGCAAGCACCTGGCAAAGTGGACCCGGGAGCGCGCGTACAGCCCGGTCATCGAGTTCGCGGGCCTACCGGGGGCGGTCGAGACGGGGCTGGCGAAGGCCGGCGTGGCGCTGTGGAAGGCGGCGGAGGCCGAGGCTGCGGCGATCGTAGTGAGGGAGCGCCTGCGCATGGCGGAGGCCATCGCCGCGGAGCGGGAGCTCAGGCACGAGGCGCTCGGGATGGTGGACGCGCGCGACGCCGTGATCGAGGCCAGTGGAACGAGATTGCGTGGTTCGCGGACGAGCTCGAACGGCAGAAGGAGCACGTCGCGACGGTGAAGGCCCGGGCGTTCTGGCGGACCGAGGCGCAGGAGATATGGGCATCCTCCCGGAGCAGGAGGCGATGCACCTCGGCGACATCGCGCAGCGGATCGGCCACGAGTTCGTGAAGGAAGCAGAGGATTATCCCGGGTAGTGGGGGCCGGAGTTGCTCCAGGGCGTGATCGACCAGGGGATCAAGTTCAAGAAGCTGTTCGCGAGCGAGAGCGGCGGCTGATACCGCAGGCGCAGACCGGAGGACGGGATCGCTGCGTGAGCGCCGTCCCGTCCAGACGGCGATGGGCGGTACATCGCGGTGGGACCTCCGATCCGTGGCGGGGGGCGTTCCGCGGCGGGTGCAGGTAGCGCCACGGCCAGGGCATCCCTGTGCGTCCCGACGCGGAAGCCGCCCTTGCGGGCGCGCTTCCGTATCAACTCATCAAGGGATAGCCAATTGTGGCATACGGGCCGGTCCGACTATTC
>NZ_JAKSYQ010000138.1:0-948 GCF_022829665.1 Methylobacterium sp. E-041
GCTGTCCTCGGCGGTGGGCGGCATCGTCAGCGGCGCATCGAGCGCGGTGTCGAGCACGCTTGGCGGTGCCGGCAACCTGGTCGGTGGTTCAGTGAAGACTGCGGCACAGGCCGCTGCCCCGTCGCTGCCGGGCATGGACAACCCGTTCTCGAACATCGAGGGCCAGATCCGTGGCACGACCGGCAACGATCCGGAGGCCCTGAAGAACGCTGCCGTCAGCGCGATGCGCGCTGCCGTGACCGGTGATGCCGCCCAACAGAAAGATGCGCAGGAGAAGGCTGCCCAGACTCTCGCCAAGGCACAGGGCATCCCGGTCGAGCAGGCCCGGACCCAGGTCCAGCAGTACACCCAGCAGTTCAACGACACGGTCGCGAAGACCAAGGAGCAGGCCAAGCAGGCGGCCGATGCCGCCGCACGGGTCGGCTCGCAGGCTGCGCTCTACGGTGCCCTGGCCCTGATCCTTGGTGCGCTGTCGGCCTTCTTCGCCGGGCGTGGTGCCGCCGTCGACCCGGTGCTCACTCGCACCGCCCCCGCCGTTACGACCCAGCGTCGGGTCTGACGGTGAGCGACCCCGCCGCCATCGAGCCGCGTCTCCTCGGGACGCAGGACAAGTTGGCGGCGGAGGTCGCCATCGGTGAGAGCGTAACGCTCCCGCTGATCGCCGAGACCGCCCGCATCGACAAGCGGGCGGTGGAGACCGGTCGGGTTCGGGTCTCAACCCGCACCGAGACCATCGACCAGGTCCTGCGCGAGACCCTGCGCAGCGATCACGTCGGGGTTACCCGGGTGCCGATCAACCGGACCCTGGCCGAGGGCGAGACGCCCCCGGTGGTCCGGGAGGAGAACGGGGTGACCATCATCCCGGTCCTCGAAGAGATCCTCGTCGTCGAGAAGCGCCTCGTCCTACGGGAGGAGGTGCATGTCCGCCAGACCACAGCGGACGAAGAC
>NZ_JAKSYQ010000139.1:0-555 GCF_022829665.1 Methylobacterium sp. E-041
ATCTGGTCGGTACCGCTGACGGTTTGGGGCACCTCGCTCGAGCAGGTCGCCACAGGCGCTTTCAACGATCATTTCCTCAAGGCCGCGCAGGGCTTAGCGCAGACCAAGGCCAGCAGCGACGGCAACATCTACGTGCGCGTCGGCTGGGAGTTCAACGGCTCCTGGATGCCCTGGGCCGCCAACGGCCACGAAGCCGCGTTCATCAAAGCCTTCCAGGAGCTGGTGACCACGTTCCGCTCCGTGTCCGACAAGTTCAAGTTCGTATGGGACACCACTAACGATGGTGGCAACATGAACCCGGAGAAGGCGTATCCGGGCGACAAGTACGTCGAGGTGATCGGTACGGACGTCTGTTACAGCACCCAATGGGACGTCACCGATGCCGGCAAGGGGGTCAAGGGCGAGGTGACACGCAGCTACGGCCTACAGGGGCAGCAGGAGGTCGCCGCAGCCCACGGTAGGGCCACTGCCATCTCCGAATGGGGTGTCGCCAGCGACAACGCGGGTCCCTACGTTCAGGCCATGACCAAGTGGATGGCCGACCATAAAATGGTC
>NZ_JAKSYQ010000149.1:0-32946 GCF_022829665.1 Methylobacterium sp. E-041
GCAGGAGCGGATGGCAGAGCGGGATCAACTCGTGGGTGCGCTTGGCCGCCATGATCCCGGCGAGGCGGGCGGTGCCGACCACGTCGCCCTTCTTGGCATCGCCCTCGCGGATCAGCGCCAGGGTGGCGGGCAGCATCACCACCCGCCCCTCGGCGCGGGCGGTGCGGGTGGTCGCGGGCTTGTCGCCGACGTCGACCATGTTGGCCGCGCCGGTGGCGTCGAGATGCGTGAGGCGGGGTTCGTCCACGATCAGCCCTTCGCCTTCTTCGCGGCCTTGGGCCCGAACAGCAGGTCGTGCGTCGCCGCCGTCACGTCGTCCTGGCGCATCAGGCTCTCGCCGACGAGGACGACGTTGAGGCCGTGGCGGCCGAGCCGGGCGACGTCGGCATGGCCGCCGATGCCGCTCTCGGCCACCGCGATGCGGTCGGGCGGGATCTCGGCGCCGAGCGTGATCGCGGTCTCGAACGAGACCTCGAAGGTCTTCAGGTTGCGGTTGTTGACGCCGATCAGCGCGGTGCCGAGCGGGATCGCGCGGGCGAGCTCGGCAGCGTCGTGCACCTCGACCAGCACGTCCATGCCGAGCTCGTGCGCCGTCTCGACCAAGGCTTCCGCCTCGTCGTCGTCGAGGCAGGCCATGATCGCCAGGATGCAGTCGGCGCCCCAGGCCCGCGCCTCGTAGACCTGGTAGGGCTCGAACAGGAAGTCCTTGCGCAGCACCGGAAGCCGGCAGGCCTCGCGCGCCTGGGTGAGGTATTCGGGCCGGCCCTGGAACGAGGGCTCGTCGGTGAGCACCGAGAGGCAGGTGGCGCCCCCCTTCTCGTAGGCGGCGGCCAGCGCGGCCGGGTCGAAATCCGCCCGGATCAGGCCCTTGGACGGCGAGGCCTTCTTCACCTCGGCGATCAGCGCCGGGCGCCCTTCCGCCACGTGCGCCCGGATCGCGTCGGCGAAGCCCCGCGGCGGCGAGGCCTTGGCGGCGCGCGTCTCCAGCTTGGCGAGCGGCACGCGCAGCTTCGCCTCGGCGATCTCGCGGCGCTTGTAGGCCTCGATGCGGGCGAGCACGCTCGAGCGATCGGTCGCCGGCGGCTCGGTCGGAGGCGGCGGTTCGGCGAGGGCGTCGGTGGCCATCGGTATACCCTATCCGTTCGAGACCGCGACGAGGCGGGCCAGCGTCGCGCGGGCCGCCCCCGAATCGATCGCATCCTGCGCCTGCGCGACGCCGTCGGCGAGGGCGTGCGTCAGGCCTGCGACCACGAGCGCGGCGCCCGCATTCAGAACCGCGATGTCCCGGTAGGCGTTGCGCGTGCCCGACAGGACGTCGGCCAAGGCGCGCGCGTTGTGCTCGGGATCGCCGCCGCGGAGCGCCTCGAGGTCGTGCAGCGGCAGGCCGACGTCGCGCGGATCGACCGCGAAGGTCGAGATCCGGCCGTCCTCCAGCGCCACCACCTGGGTCGGGCCGGTGACGGTGATCTCGTCGAGCCCGTCCGAGCCGTGCACGGTCCAGACCCGGCGACTTCCGAGCTCGGCGAGGACCTGCGTCAGCGGCTCGGCCCAGGCCGCCTGCGACACGCCGAGCAGCTGGCATTCGACGCCGGCCGGGTTCGAGAGGGGCCCGAGCAGGTTGAAGATGGTGCGGACCGGCAATTCCGAGCGCACCGCCGCCACGTGCCGCATCGCGCCGTGGTGGGTCTGGGCGAACATGAAGCACAGGCCGGCCTGCGTCAGGCACCGGCTCAGGCCCGCCGGGTCGAGCCCGAGCCTGACGCCGAGCGCCGCCAGCACGTCGGCCGCGCCCGAGCGCGAGGTCGCGGCGCGGTTGCCGTGCTTGGCCACCGGCACGCCGCAGGCGGCGGTGACGATCGCAGCCAGCGTCGAGACGTTGTAGCTGCCCGAGTGGTCGCCGCCGGTGCCGACCACGTCGACGCTGCCGGCCGGCGCCGCGACCCGGACCATGCGCGCGCGCATCGCCTCGACGGCGCCGACGATCTCGTCCGGCGTCTCGCCGCGGACCTTGAGGCCGACGAGGAAGGCGCCGGCCTGCACGGGCGTGACCTCGCCCGACAGCAGGTCGTCGAACGCCGCGCGGGCTTCCGCCCGGTCGAGGGAGAACCCGGCGGCGACCTTGGCGAGATGGGGTTTGAAGGATTCCATCGGCTCGACGGGCGACGCGTTCGCGGGAATCCCGCGTCAATGCACGCCGGGACGGGCCTTGTCACGTGCCTGGTCCCGCCCGCGCGCCCGGTTCCACGCCGTCGCGATGTCGAGGAAGTTCTGCAGGATCCGCGTGCCGTGATGCGAGAGGATGCTCTCGGGGTGGAACTGCACGCCGTGCACCGGCAGGTGCGCGTGCTCCAGGCCCATGATCAGGCCGTCGGCCTCAGCGGTCACCGTCAGCGCCTCGGGGCAGCCGGCGCGGTCGACCACCAGCGAATGGTAGCGCGTCGCGTCGAAGCTGTCGTTGAGCCCGCGGAAGATGCCCTTCGCGCCGTGGCGGATGGTCGAGACCTTGCCGTGCATCGGCGCGGGCGCCCGCACCACGTCGCCGCCGAAGGCCTGGCCGATCGCCTGGAGGCCGAGGCAGACCCCGAAAATCGGGATCTCGCCCGAGAGCTCCCTGACCGCATCGAGGCAGATGCCGGCCTCGTTCGGGGTGCAGGGCCCGGGCGACAGCACCAGGGCGTCGGGGGCGCGCGCGCGAATCTCGTCGACCGTCACCTGGTCGTTGCGCACCACGTCGATCGCGCCGCTGAGCGGGCCGATCAGGTGGACGAGGTTCCAGGTGAAGGAATCGTAGTTGTCGATGACGAGGACGGAGGGCGTCGGCGCGGGTTCCATGACCGACGATCTGGCCCGGCCGGCGGCGCCGGTCAAGGCGCCGGGCCCGGCGGCAGATGCTTGACGAAGATCGTCGAGCCCCCTCCGTCCGTGGGTACATAGCCTCGGGCGATGTAGAACGACTCCGCCGTCTTCGTACTTTCGAGCGTGCACACCACAATCCCCCGTTGGCAGCTTACCTTTTCCATTGCGTGGAGGAGGGCGGTGCTCACTCCGCTGTAGCGAGCCTCCGGCGCGACATAGTTGAGCAGGATCACTCCTGTCCCATCGACCATACCCACTCCCACGATGCTCCCGTCGCATTCGGCTACGAATATCGATGTATCCGATCGTGCGAGCCATACGTGCCAATGCTCGGGGGTCTTGTTCGCCGTCCAAGCCGCGATGACGGCCGCGTCGTCACCATGATCTCGCTTGCAGAGTTCAGTGATCGAGCGTTGCAGGACACGACTGCCTGCGTCCGCATCCGCTGGTGTGGCAGGGCGTACGCTCATGGCCTTACCGTCGTAGGACATCGTTACGTCTGGAACGGATCGCGAGAGATCGGTCGGCGATGGCTCTCGACTCGAACCGACGCACGATCCGTTCAGCCGCCGTCGGCCCGCGGATCAGGCCGCCACCCTCGGGCCGACCAGGGCGAATAGCGTGCCCTGCGGATCCCGCGCCTGGACGATCCAGGCGCCCCCCGGCACCGCGTGCGGGCCCTGCAGGACGGTGCCGCCGGCCGCAGCGACCCGCTCGGCCGCGGCGTCGATCGATTCGACGGCGATGTAGAACAGCCAGCACGGGGCTGCCGGCATCGGCGAGGTCATCATCCCGCCGAGGTCGACCCCGTGGCGGGCGAAGACCTGATAGGTGCCCATCGGCCCCATATCGACCGCCATGGACTTTTCCCAGCCGAACAGGCCGGCATAGAAGGCGAAGGCCGGCTCCCCGTCGCGGGCGTGCAGCTCGTGCCAGCCGAACGGGCCGGGCGTGCCCGGCGGCGGCATCGGCGGCGGCGTCCCGTCGCCGCGAAACAGCGCGAAGGCGGCGCCCTGCGGGTCGGCGGCGATGCAGAACCGGCCGACGCCCGGGATGTCGCGCGGTCCGAAGGTCACGCGCCCGCCGGCCGCCGTCACGCGCGCGGCGGAGGCGTCCACGTCGGCGACCGCGACGTATCCGAGCCAGCCCGGCCGCGCGCCGGCGGGGGGCTCGCATCCGGTCGGGGCCATCATCCCGCAGATCCGGACGTCGCCCGCCCGCGCGATGCGGTAGTCGACCCCGGGCATCCCCGCATCGACGATGCTCCAGCCGGCGACCGCGCCGTAGAAGGCTTGGGCCGACGCGATGTCGGGCGTCGTCAGCTCGTACCAGACGAAGGTGCCCGCGTGATCCGCCACGGCCTCGGCTCCCGGAACAGGCGCGTTTGTCGCATTGCGATTTGCGTTGATATCAACGTAATTCGACGGATGTCAACCGTCGTCCCCTTCGCGACCACCGCCGCCGTCCGCGAGACGTGCCTATGCCTGCATGCCCAGCGCGCGGCCCGCGCCCTCGGTCGCCGCTTCGACGACGCGCTGCGGCCGCTCGGGCTGACGAGCGGGCAGTTCTCGCTGCTGATGTCCCTCAACCGGCCCGAGCCGGCGCCGATGGCGTCGGTGGCCCGCCTGCTCGCGATGGACCGGACGACGCTCACCTCCGCCGTGAAGGTTCTGGAGCGGCGCGGCCTCGCGACGGTCGCCGTCGATCCGAAGGACCGGCGCGGCCGCCTCCTGGCCTTGACGGAGGCCGGTCGCGCCAGCCTCGCGGTCGCGGTGCCGGTCTGGCGCGAGACGCACGCGGCCGTCGATGCGGCGCTCGGCGGGGTCGATGCGGACGCCTTGCGGACCGCGTTGCGCGCGTTCGGCTGAGCCTACTGCCCGCGCTTCGCCTGCGCCGCGAAGCGCACCGCGTCCTCGGCCGCGCGGAACAGGGCGCGGGCCTTGTTCACGCATTCCTGCTGCTCGGATTGCGGATCGGAATCGTAGACGATGCCGGCGCCCGCCTGCACGTGCATGCGGCCGTCCTTCACGATCGCGGTGCGCAGCACGATGCAGGTGTCCATCTCGCCGCGCGCGCCGAAATAGCCGATGCAGCCGCCGTAGGGCCCGCGCTTCTCGCGCTCGAGCTCGTCGATGATCTCCATCGCCCGCACCTTCGGCGCCCCCGAGACCGTGCCGGCCGGGAACCCGGCCGCGAGCGCGGCCAGGGTGTCGTGCTTCGGGTCGAGGTCGCCCTCGACGTTCGAGACGATGTGCATCACGTGGCTGTAATATTCGAGGAAGAACGAGCCGGTGACGGTGACGGTGCCGAGCCTGGCGACGCGGCCGACGTCGTTGCGGCCGAGGTCGAGCAGCATCAGGTGCTCGGAGCGCTCCTTGGGGTCGGCCAGCAGCTCGTCGGCGAGCGCGCGGTCCTCGGCCGGCGTCGCGCCGCGGCGGCGGGTGCCGGCGATCGGCCGGATCGTGACCTTGCCGTCGCGCACCCGCACGAGGATCTCGGGCGACGAGCAGACGACCTGGAACTCGCAGAAGTCGAGGTAGCACAGGAACGGCGCCGGGTTCGTGCGCCGCAGCGAGCGGTAGAGCGCGATCGCCGGCAGGGTGAACGGCGCCTCGAAGCGCTGCGACAGCACCACCTGGAACACGTCGCCGGCGGCGATGTATTCCTTCGCCTTGGCCACCATCGCGAGATAGGCCTCCGGCGAGGTGTTCGAGACCGGCTCTGGCCTCGCGACCGCGGCGAGGTCGACCCGCGCCTCGATCGGCAGCGGGCCTTCCAGCGCCTCGGCGATCCGGTCGAGGCGCGCCAGCGCCGCCTCGTAGGCGGCCTTCGCCGTCACCCCGGCCACCGGGCGCACCGGGCAGACCACGGTGATCAGGTCGCGCACGGAATCGAACACCACCATCACCCGCGGGCGCACGAGGATGGCGTCGGGCACGTTCAGCGGGTCGGGATTGGGCTCGGGCAGCCGCTCCATGGCACGGACCATGTCGTAGCCGAGATAGCCGAACAGGCCGGCCGCCATCGGCGGAAGCTCGGGGCCCTCGCCCTCCACGATCGCGCTCTCGGCGATCAGCGCGCGCAGGGACTCGAGCGGCGCGCGCGCGTCGGCGACGAAGGCGGAGAGGTCGTCGCGGGCGAGCGCGGCGCGGCCGTCGCGGCAGCGCCAGGCGAGGTCGGGATCGAGACCGATCATCGAGTAGCGCCCGCGCACCACGCCGCCCTCGACCGATTCGAGCAGGAAGGCCGGGCCGGAATGGCGGCTGCGCAGCTTGAGGAACGCGGCGACCGGCGTCTCGAGGTCGGCCACCAGCGTCAGGTCGAGGAGGACCGGGCGACCGGCCTCGTAGGCCGCCGCGTAGGCGGCGTAGTCGGACGCGTCCGCCATCGGCCCTAGTACTCGCCGCCGATCGCGCGCCGCAGCGCCGCCTGGTTGACGCTGACGCCGGCGTTCTTCTGCACCTCGGCGATGTATTCGCCGAGCACGTCGTCGGCCAGCGCGGTGCGGAAGTTGCCCTCGATGGTCTTGTCCGCCGGGCTGCCGGCGACGAAGGCCGGCATCGTCGCGGCCTCGACCTTGTAGACCGCGCGCACCTCGCCGGACGCGGCCGAGCCGGCCTTGCCGACGGCGGTCGCGAAGATGCGGTTGACCACGTCGACCGTCAGCGCGTCCTTGGCCTGGTTGCGGGCCAGATCGTCGCCCTCCTGCGGGTTGACGCCGATCTCGGTGCCGAGCGCCGCGAGGGTCTCGCCCTTGTCGAGCCGCTCGGCCAGAGCCTTGCCCTTGGCCTGCAGCAGGCGCGACACCTCGGCCTCGCGCCAGCCTGCGGCGACCGCGTCGCGGACCTCGTCGAGGGGCTTGTCGTGCGCCGCGTCGATCTTGGTCACGTCGTACCAGACGTAGCCGCCGGCCTTGGTCCGCAGCGGCTCGTTGTCGCCGCCGATCTCGGCGCGCAGCAGCGCCGGCAGCGTCGTCTCGGAATCGGGGATGCCGGCCACCGTCCGGCCCGCCGGGTCCTTGCCCTGCGCGTCGACGCCCGCGATCGTCACGATCGGCAGGTCGCGCTCTTTGGCGATGTCGGCGAGCGGCTTGGCGCCGGCGCGCTGGTCCTCGATCGCGTCGTGGATCTTGTCGACGCCGTCGCGGGCCCGCGCCAGCGCGATCTGCCTGCGGATCTCCGGCTCGACCTCGGCCAGCGTCTTCACCGTCGCCGGCTCGATCGCGGTGACGTGGAGGAGCACCGTGCCGAAGCGGCCCTTCACCGGCTGGCTGGTGCCGTCCTTGTCGAGGCCGAAGGCGGCATCGGCCACGGCCGGATCGAACAGCTCGGCCCGCGTCAGCGTCCCCAGGGTCAGGTCCTTGCGGTCGGTGCCGCGCTCCTCCGCCACCGCGGCGAAGCTCTTGCCGTCGGCGATCGCCTTGCGCGCCGCCTCGGCGGCCGCGGCATCGGGGAACACGATCTGCTGGATCGTGCGCTTCTCGGGCGCGCCGAAGCGCGCCTTCTCCTGGTCGTAGACCTTCTGCACCTCCTCGGCCGAGACCGCGTCGGGCTTGGCCATCGCCGCCGGGTCGAGCACCAGCAGGGTCGCGGCACGGTATTCCGGGGCACGGTAGGCCGAGCGGTTTCCCTCGTAATAGGCCTTCAGCGCGTCCTCGCTCGGCGCCGCGACCTCGCCGGCTGCCGAGGGCGGCAGCATCAGGTAAGCGGCCTTGCGCCGCTCGGTGGCGTACCGATGCACCGCCAGGCGCATCGCCTCCGGCACGTGCAGATCCGCGGAGACCGCCTCGGCGAGCTGCAGCCGCGCGATGACGGCGCGCTGCTCGCGCACGAACATCGCCTCGTTCAGGCCGGCGCGCTGGAGGGTCTGGTAGAACAGCGCCGACTCGAACTGGCCTTGCGCGTTCTGGAAGCTCTTCTCGTCGTGGATCGCCCGGATCACCGAGGCGTCGGGCACCGCGAGGCCGAGATCGGAGGTCTTCTGGTCGAGCGACGCCTCGGTCACAAGCTGGGACAGCACCTGCCGATCGACGCCGAGCGCCCGCGCCTGATCCGGGGTCAGCGTGCGCCGCATCTGCGTCTGGTAGCGCTGGAGCTGGTTCTGGTAGGCGGTGCGGACGGCCTCGGCCGTGATCGGCGTCTTGCCGACGGTGGCCACCGCGGTCGACGAGCCGCCGCGGAAGAACTCCTCGACGCCGAAGACCGCGACGCCCGCGATCAGGAACGTGAAGATCACCGTCAGCACGATCTTGCCGAGCCAGTGCTGGCTCGCGTTGCGGATGTTCTGCAGCATTCTCTTAGCTTACGCGCGCTCGGATCGCCGGAGGCATCCGGCCCTGTCGGGCGCCGCGAGGCGCCGTCCTTCGATCCGCCCGCGATAGCCTAGTCCGCACCGGCAGGCAAAGGCCGCCGCCGAGCCTACTGCGTCAGGCGGGTCATCTTGAGCGCTTGATCGAACATTTTGTTCAGAGAGGCCGTGATGTCGTCCGGTGTGTTGGCGGTGTAGAAGTAGCCTGGCGAGGCACACTTGCTGAGGGGTGTAGAGAGCGTCGGGCTGAAGCCGTTCACGGTGATATTTTCACTGGCGATGCCGCCGCCATAGTTCGTGAAATCGATGATGTTGTAGGGAGTATAGAGGATCGAGATCGTCGCTCCGGCGTTCTTCAGAGTTGTACAGTTATCAGGGTCTATCTGGGAAGGCTGAGATCTATCCCACCAAGCGTCTACATTGTTTGGGGTCATCGATGGATTGCCCGGGTAGGCGTATTTTCCGTTCTTCATTACATAGAAATGCTGGCTGTTTTGCATACCGTCCGTTACGAGGAACACGAATGGCTTCGTTCTGCTGGTGGACGATCCGTCGCCGTAGCTGGTGATCGTCGACTTCATCTGCGTCAGGGAGGTCTCGAAATGCGTCCCGCCGGCGCCGGTCCCGGTCGTCATGTCATTGCCGGTGAACAGCTGGGTCGTGCCGGTATCGAGCAGGTTGGTGAGGGCGAGCGGCCAGGACGCCGAGCATTGCGCCGCGGCGTTTAAGCTGGTGATGCTGCCGGTGAGCGCAGCGAGCGTCGCCAACTGGTTGATGAACGGATAGATGCCGATCCGGTACTGGTTCTGCACCGTTGGGTTCGATGCTCGTTGGAGGAGGGAGCAGACCGCTGTGTTGACCGCGTCGGAGCGCAGCTGGATCTTTCCCGCAGCCTGGGTCCAGCCATTATAGGTCGGGAAGTGGCAGGCGAATTGGCAACCCTGCTTATAGTCGCCGATCATGTCTTGGTTGTTTCGGGCCAATTCGCGCATGCCGTCAGGCAGCGCAGGAAGTCCCATCGAGCCCGAGACGTCCACCATCAGATAGAAGTCGAGGTAGCTCGCGAGGTCGGTCGACGCCACCGCGGTGTTGGCGAGGGGCGTCGTCGGCGTGCGGAAGAGGCGGCCGAAAGTGTTCGTGACGGTGGCGGTGTAGGCGACCGTCGACGTCAGGGTCTGGCCGCTCGGAACCAGCTGCGGCGTCTGCAACGTGTAGGTGGTGAATGGCACCTTCCCCGCGTTGACGTTGAAGACGTTGGTGGCCTGGGTGATGCCCGCCGCGATCGCCTTGGCGGTGAGGTTGGGCTTGCCCTGGTTCGCGGCGATGTAGGCTTTGGCCGTCGCCACGGCCGCGACCGCGGCCGCGTCCGCCGCGCCGTCGAGCTTCGTCTTGTTGGTGATCGCGACGCCGTAATCGACTCCGAGCCCGATGAGCCCGACCATCGGGATCAGGCTGAGGCCGAAGATCATCGCGACGTTGCCGTCGCGGGCCTGAGCGAGGCTCGGACGGGAGACGGCGTGCCGGCCTGCCCGGCGCAGGCGGTTCAGTAGCCAGGACATTTCGAGGCGATCCCGTCGCTGGTCGTGGCGTCGTACGTCACGAGGGTGGCGTAGCGCGGCTGGACGTAGACCGAGCGCGCGACCCGGCTGGCCGGGAAGAACTTCGCGCCGAAGGTCGGATTGAAGGTGAACGCCACGTCGATGACGATGAGCGAGCCCGGGCCGAAGACCGAGCGCGGCAAGGTGCCGGCGCTCGGCGGCGCCGTGTTGTCGGCGGGCTGCAGCGGCGTTGCGCAGAGCCGCTTGTCGCCGCCGTAGGTCCCGGTGCTCGTCCAGACGACGTTGGCGGTGTAGCAGGCGCTCATGTCGGCGCTGTCGGTGCAATTCGCGGACTTCTGCGTGAAGGCGACGCTGGTGTAGTTGATGACGATGTCCTGCCACCATTGCAGGCCTTGCCGCGGGCCGTCCTTCAGCAGGTAGGGGAACAGGACGATGGCCGCGTCGTAGCTGTAGTGCAGGTCGGCCGCCGTGACCGTCGCGATCGTGGAGCCCTTCGGCGGTGTCATCTGCGAGATCATCTGGCTGATCGACTGCGCGACGAGCTCGACCTTCCGCGTCGCGTTGATGTAGGTGACCACTTGGGTGCCACCCAGCATCAGCACGAGCAGGATCGGGAGGACGATCGCGAACTCGACGATGGACACGCCGCGCTCGTCGTCGCGAAGGCGTCGCGCCGGGGATGTCACGCCGCGCGGCATCAGAACTTCTCGTTGCGGAATGCCGCGGTCGAGACCGCCAGGTAGCTGTTGGTGCCGCCGCCGCCGAACATGGACGCGAACGCCGCCGGCAGGACCGGAATCGGGTAGATCACCTGCAGGTACTGGTGGTCGCCTGCACTCCCGAGCTTGTATTGGCCCGCGCCGCCGGACGGGGAGGGGATCTGCAATCCGGTGCCGTTGGAATTGAGGTAGGTATAGTATCCGCCTGCGGAGACGGCCGGTACGACGTAGAGGTTCACCACGACGTTCGCGCACGACATCACGGCCGGCAGCCTGTTGCAGAGCGCGGTCTTGAACGTCGCCTGATCGGTGCCGTTGATCTGAGCATTGCCGATCATCACCTGCCGCGCGGCCTGGCTCGTCGCGTAATCGAGCCGCTGGTTGACGAACATCACCAGGGCGACGACCATGATGAACGCGATCATCAACAGCACCATCGGCGCGACGAGGGCGAATTCGACCGCCGTCGCTCCGCCTATAGCCTGAAGGAATGTCCGTGGACCGCGCATGCGCCGTCATCGCATGTCAGGAATTAAGGCCGCTCTAACGTCGTGTCTCCGTTTTCGGCCTATCGCCCCTCCGCCTCGCCGGCATCCCCCGCGCGGGTGTCCTCGGTTCTTTCGATCCATCGCGTCTCGGCATGCCGCCCGTCCCCGGAGCGGGGGCCGGGTGATCTTCGTCGCGGATCGTCTCCCGGCGCGGCCGATCCGGTTTGCGCCCTCATGCGGGCTCTGGTAGCCCCGGCCCACGCGTGCGCCGGCAGGCGTTTGGGACGGCAGGGACATCGATGATGCGTTCGGGACGGCGGCCCCTGGTTGCGGGCAACTGGAAGATGAACGGCACCCGGGCCTCGATCCCCGTGGTCGACGCGGTGCGGACCGGCCTGTCCCCTGCGCTCGCCGAGACGATCGACCTGCTGATCTGCCCGCCCTCGACGCTGATCTCGGCCTGCGTCGCCGCGACCTACGACTCGTCGATCGCCATCGGCGGCCAGAACCTCCATGCCAAGCCGAGCGGCGCCTTCACCGGCTCGATTTCCGCCGAGATGCTGGCCGACCTCGGCGCGCGCTACGTCATCGTCGGACATTCCGAGCGCCGGGCCTACCATCACGAGACCGACGACGGCGTCCACGCCAAGGCCCTGGGCGCCCGGCGCGCCGGCCTGTGCGGCATCATCTGCGTCGGCGAGACCATGGAGGAGCGCGAGCAGGGCCGGGCCCTCGACATCGTCCGGGCGCAGCTCGCCATCGGCACGCCGAAGGGCGCGACCGGCGCCGACACCGTGATCGCCTACGAGCCGGTCTGGGCGATCGGCTCGGGCCGCACGCCGACGGCGCGCGAGATCGCCGAGGTCCACGCCTCCCTGCGCGAGATGCTCGACAAGCTCGTCGGCGAGGAGGCGGCCAAGATCCGCATCCTCTACGGCGGCTCGGTCAAGCCCGGCAACGCGCGCGAGCTGCTCTCGGTGGAGAACGTCGACGGCGCGCTCGTCGGCGGCGCCAGCCTCGTCGCCGAGGATTTTCTGGGAATCTGCGCCGCCTACGCCTGAGCGATCCGCGCCCGCTCAGATCTTGTAGGCCTGCCGGGCGAGCAGCCGCCAGCGGCCGCCGTCCCGGTGCCAGACCTGCATCACGCCGATGCGCACCGGCGCGGTCTTGCCGCCGGAGGTCGCCTCGCCGCTGAACACGTGCCGGGCGATGGCGTCCTCGCCGACGACCGAGACCGAGCGGTCCGACAGGACGATGCTCGGGAAGGCGGAGCGCCCGCTCGTCAACGCGTCGACGAAGGCCGCCTTGCCCTGCACAGCGCCGCTCGAATGACCGTAGCTCAGGCCGTCGAGCACCAGCGCGTCGAGGGTGGCCGCGTCCGGCGCGAGCAGGGCCGCGGTCAGGGCGTCGACCGCCGCCTCCACCTCGGCCTCCGGTCCCGCCGCGCCCGCCGGGGCGGCCCGGGCGACGGAGGCGGCGAGCGCCACGGCGAGCACGAGGCGGCGTGAGATGGGCATGGCGTCATCCTCCGGTCCGAGGCGGCCGATCCGAAGCGCCGCTCTTCGCGCCCGCCTTTGAGCACGCGGAGCGATCGTCCGGGGAGCCGGGCGGCTGACATCGGCGCGCCGATCGTCACGTTTGGCGCCCGCACGCTTGTGGTGTATGCCCCCGGCAGATTTGTAGCCGGTGCGATGCAGCTCCGGCCGTCGTGTCCGGCTCCCCGTCCCAGCGAACGGCTCCCGGGACCGGCGCGCGCAAGAACGATTCCGGAATTCCGATGCAGACCGTCCTGATCGTCGTCCATCTCATCATCGTGCTGTCGCTGATCGGCGTGGTGCTGCTGCAGCGGTCCGAAGGCGGCCTCGGCCTCGGCGCCGGCAGCAGCGGCGGCGGCGTCTCGGGCTTCATGACCGGGCGCGGCCAGGCCAACGCGCTGACGCGGGCCACCGCGATCCTCGCCGCCCTGTTCTTCGTCACCAGCCTGACGCTGGCGGTGATGTCGCACCGCTCCGCCGCGCCGAAATCGATCCTCGACGGCGCCAACGGCACGACGCAGCCGGCCGGCCAGCCCGCGGGCGCCGACAACCTGCTCGACACGTTGCGCCGGCAGAACAACGCCCCGGCCGCGGGCACCCCGGCGGCGCCCGCCGCGCCGGCGGCCCCGGCCCCGACTCCGACCCCGACCGAGCCGGCCGTTCCGGACGCGCCCCAGTCGCGTTGAGCGCCGCGATCGAATCGGAACGACGCAGCCGCGCCGTTCGATCGGGCAAAGGAAACTTAACGCTCCCGCCCTAGGCCGGCCCAATCCAGCATTGTGCGAATTCCGTGGGAATCGCGCGGTGCGGGTGGCATGCCGTTTGGCGAATCGCCCAGCCTTCTCTATGGACCGAGGCCCATGACGCGGTACGTTTTCATCACCGGCGGCGTGGTCTCCTCGCTCGGCAAAGGTCTGGCCTCGGCGGCGCTCGCGGCGCTGCTCCAGGCGCGCGGCTACTCGGTCCGCCTGCGCAAGCTCGACCCCTACCTCAACGTCGACCCGGGCACGATGAGCCCGACCCAGCACGGCGAGGTCTTCGTCACCGACGACGGCGCCGAGACCGACCTCGACCTCGGGCATTACGAGCGCTTCACCGGCGTCCCGGCGACGCGTGCCGACAACATCACCACCGGCCGGATCTACCAGGACATCATCGCCAAAGAGCGCCGCGGCGACTACCTCGGCGCGACGATCCAGGTGATCCCGCACGTCACCAACGCGATCAAGGACTTCGTTCGCGACGGCAACGACGCCTTCGATTTCGTGCTCGTCGAGATCGGCGGCACGGTCGGCGACATCGAGGGCCTGCCGTTCTTCGAGGCGATCCGCCAGCTCGGCAACGACCTGCCGCGCGGCTCCACCGCCTTCGTGCACCTGACGCTGCTGCCCTACATCCCGTCCGCCGGCGAGCTGAAGACCAAGCCGACGCAGCACTCGGTGAAGGAGCTGCGCTCGATCGGCATCCAGCCCGACATCCTGCTCTGCCGGTGCGACCGGCCGATACCCGCCGACGAGCGGCGCAAGCTCGGGCTGTTCTGCAACGTGCGCGAGACCGCGGTGATCGAGGCGCGCGACGTCGCCTCGATCTACGACGTGCCGCTCTCCTACCGCGAGGCCGGCCTCGACCGCGAGGTGCTCGCGCATTTCGGCCTCGCCCACGACGGCGAGCCGGACCTGTCGCGCTGGCGCACGATCTCCGAGCGGGTGAAGAACCCCGAGGGCGAGGTCACCATCGCCATCGTCGGCAAGTACACGGGCCTGAAGGACGCCTACAAGTCGCTCACCGAGGCGCTGATCCACGGCGGCATCAGCCATCGCTGCCGCGTCAACCTCGAATGGATCGAGGCGGAGGTGTTCGAGCGCGAGGACCCGGCCCCGTTCCTCGAAGGCATCAACGGCATCCTGGTGCCCGGCGGCTTCGGCCAGCGGGGAGCGGAGGGCAAGATCCGCGCGGCGCGCTTCGCCCGCGAGCGGAAGATCCCGTATTTCGGGATCTGCTTCGGCATGCAGATGGCGGTGATCGAGGCGGCCCGGTCGCTCGCCGGCGTGCCGGACGCGAACTCGACCGAGTTCGGCGACACGGCCGAGCCGGTGGTCGGCCTGCTCACCGAGTGGCTGCGCGGCAACGAGCTGGAGCAGCGTGCGGCCGCCGGCGACCTCGGCGGCACCATGCGGCTCGGCGCCTACGACGCGACGCTGCACCCCGACACGAAGATCGCCGGGATCTACGGCAGCACCCACATCTCCGAGCGCCACCGCCACCGCTACGAGGTCAACATGGCCTATCGCGAGCGGCTCGAGGCCAAGGGCCTGCGCTTCTCCGGCCTGTCGCCGGACGGGCTCCTGCCCGAGACGGTCGAGCATGTCGGCCACCCGTGGTTCATCGGCGTGCAGTTCCACCCGGAGCTGAAGTCGCGTCCCTTCGCGCCGCATCCGCTGTTCGAGGGTTTCGTCGGCGCCGCGATCGAGCAGAGCCGCCTGGTGTGAGGCGGGACCGCCCGCGATGACCTCGATCTCGGGGCTGCCCGCCTTCCTCGGCTACGGCGCCATCGCCTGCGGGCTCGTGGCGCTCTACCTCGGCGTCTACCTGACGGCGACGGCGCACCGCGAGATCGCGCTGATCCGGGCGAACAACGTCGCCGCCGCCACCGCGCTCGGCGGCAGCTTGCTCGGCTACGCGCTGCCGCTGGCCGTGGCGATCTACAACGCGCAATCGGCCCTCGACTGCGTGATCTGGGGCCTCGTCGCCCTCGTCGTGCAGATCCTGATCTACTTCCTGGTCCGGATCGTCCTGCCCGACCTGTCCCGGCGGATCGCGGCGGGCGAAGGCGCCGCGGCGATCCTGCTCGCCTCGGCCTCGCTCGCCGGCGGCGGCGTGATCGATGCGGCGGCCATGACCTACTGACGAGCCCGCGATCGTGAGCCGCCGAGCGAGCGGCGCCAGGCGTCGCGGATCGCGCATCGGGCGCCGCGGCGGGGCCGGCCGGCGAAGCTGGACGATCTTCTCAAGGGCCGCCGGCGTTCCTACATCCGGGCCTCGCGGCGTTCTGCCGCCAGGGAGCCGGGCCGTCCGAGACGGTCCGAACGATCATGGCCTCGTCCATCGAACGGTCCTCGAAGCGCTCGACCACCGTCGCGCTCGGCGCCGGCGCCACGGCCCTCGCGCTCGGGCGGTACGATCCCTCGCAGCGCGAGGAGGACGTCCTGGTCTACGGCGGTCCCGACGCCTGCATCCGCGGCGGCATTCGGACGGAGGCCGATTGCCGGAGCACCTACGCCACGGCGCTGGCGGCCTATCCGGAGGCGGCGCCGCGCTACCTCTCCCTGGCCGATTGCGAGGGGCATCACGGCGCCGGGCATTGCGTCGACGGAACCGCCGTCGCGACGAGCGCGGCCGGCCGCTTCGTGCCGATGCTGGCTGGCTACGTCATCGGCCGCCGGATGGAGCAGGCCCTCGACCCGCAGCCCGTCTACGATCATCGCCTCGGCCAGGCCGGGGCGGCGTATTCCGGATCGGGCGGCTACTGCACGAGCTGGGGCGGCCGCGTCGTCACCGGAAGCGGCGGTGCGTCGTCGCGCGCGCGCGTCGCCTCGTCCGCGGTGCGCCCGGCCGCCTTCGGCGGGTTCGGCGCGACCGGCCGGGGCTTCGCCTCCCACGGGATGGCGGGTCACGGGAGCGGCCGCTGATGCGCCGCATCGCGATCGGCGAGCGGCCGGGCTGGCGTGCGAGCGCGCGGGCCAACGGCTTCACCTTCCACACCCTCGACAGCGCGCCCTACTGGGACGAGAGCCACGCCTACGCCTTCACGCTCGGCGAGATCGAGCGAGACATCGAGGCGCCGGGCACCGAGCTCCACGCGCTGTGCCTCGCCTTCGTCGCCGACGCGGTCGAGGACGCGCGCATCCTGGCCGCCCTGGCGATCCCGGAGGCGATGTGGGACGTCGTGCGCACCAGCTGGCGCCGCGGCGACCCCTCGCTCTACGGGCGGCTCGACCTCGCCTACGGCGGCGAAGGCACCGGCCCGGCCAAGCTCCTCGAATACAACGCCGACACGCCGACCGCGCTCTACGAATCTGCGGTGTTCCAGTGGCTCTGGCTCGAGGACCTGCTGCGGCTGGGGCGGGTGCCGGCGGGCTCGGACCAGTTCAACGCCGTGCACGAGCGCCTGATCGAGCGGTTCCGGGCGGTCGGCGGCACCTGCCTGGCCCTGGCGGCCTACGCCGACGCGCCCGAGGACCGCGGCACCGTCGCCTACCTGGAGGATTGCGCGCGCCAGGCCGGCCTCGCGACCCGCTTCCTCGACCTCGGCGATATCGGCCTTGCCGCGAACGGCGCCTTCGTCGATCGGACGGAGGCGCCGATCGCGACCCTGTTCAAGCTCTACCCGTGGGAATGGGCGTTCGCGGATGCGTTCGGCGCGGCGCTCGCCGCGACGCCGACGCGGTTCCTCGAACCGCCCTGGAAAGCTATTCTGTCCAACAAGGGGCTGCTGCCGCATCTCTACGCCCGCGAGCCCGGCCACCCGAACCTGCTGCCGGCCTATTTCGAGGACGACCCGCAGAAGGCGCGGCTCGGCACCTCGTTCGTCAAGAAGCCGCTGTTCTCGCGCGAGGGCGCTAACGTCCTGATGGTGCGCGACGGCGCGGTGGTGGCACAGGATCACGGCCCCTACGGCGCGGGCGGCCATGTCCGGCAGGCGCTCGCCGAGCTGCCGTGCTTCAACGGGCGCCACGCCCTCGTCGGCGCCTGGATCGTCGGCGACGCCTGCGTCGGGATCGGCCTGCGCGAGGCGGCCGGCCCGATCACCACCGACGCGGCGTTGTTCGTCCCGCACGTCATCCTGCCCGGGTGAGTGCGCCGATGACGCGCTGTGCAAAGCGCGCCCACCGGCCTATCTGAGCGGGCGTGACGGACATCCTCTTCTACCACCTCCAGAACCAGCCGCTCGAAGCGGTGCTGCCGAACCTCGTCGAGAAGTCGCGCGAGCGCGGCTGGCAGGCGGCGATCCAGGCGGCGAGCGAGGAACGGCTCCAGGCGCTGGACGATCACCTCTGGACCTTCCGCGACGACAGCTTCCTGCCCCACGGCACCGATCGCGAGCCCGACGCGGCGAGCCAGCCGGTGGTGCTGACCTTGCGCGACACCAACCCCAACGCCGCCGCGATCCGCTTCCTCGTCGAGGGCGCGGACCTGCCGCCGGATGCGGGCGACTACGAGCGGATCTGCGTGCTGTTCGACGGCACCGACCAGGACGCGCTCCTGCGCGCCCGCGAGCAGTGGAAGGCCGCCAAGGCCGCCGGCCACGCGGTCGCCTACTGGCAGCAGGACGACGGCGGCCGCTGGCTGAAGAAGGCGTGACGCTCCCCCGCGACTGGAATGCAGGACCGACCATGCCGATCATGAAAATGGCGCGCGTTCTTCCCTCCCCCCTTTGCCGGGAAGGGTGCCCTGCGGAGCAGAGGGGGAGAGGGGAGCGCCGTATCCGGAGAGGCCGCGCCCCTCTCCCGGCCCTCGCTGATGCGAGGGCCACCCTCCCCCGCGGAGGGGGGAGGGGGTTCGCGGCACTCGTCGCGCTTCTCTTGGCGATCGTTCCGCTTGCGGCGGCGGCCCAGGCGCCGCAGCGCGGGCCCACCGAGGCGCGCGCGCCGGAGGGAAAGAAGCTCCCGCCCGACGTCACCACCGAGCAGAGCGTCACGCTTCCCAACGGCCAGAAGCTCGATTTCACCGCGACCGCGGGCAGCCTGCCGCTGGTCGACGAATCAGGCAAGCTGCAGGCCGAGATCGCCTTCGTCGCCTACACCCGGCCCGCGGCGGCCGGGACGGTGCGGCCGATCACCTTCGCGATCAACGGCGGGCCGGGGGCGGCCTCCGCCTACCTGAACATCGGCGCGATCGGGCCGTGGCGCCTGCCGGCCGACGGCGCGAGCATCAGCCCGTCGCGCTCGGTCGCGCTGGTGCCGAACGACGGCACCTGGCTCGATTTCACCGACCTCGTCTTCATCGACCCGGTCGGCACCGGCTACAGCCGCGCCGCGGACGGCGACGGCAAGGCGTATTGGAGCGTGGAGTCGGACGCCTCGGTGCTGTCGGCGGCGATCGCCCGCTACCTGCGCGTCAACACCCGGATGGGCGACCCGAAATTCTACGTCGGCGAGAGCTACGGCGGCTTCCGGGGACCGCTCATCGCGGCCAAGCTGCAGGAGGAAATCGGCGTCGGGCTGTCGGGCCTCGTGCTGCTGTCGCCGGTGCTCGATTTCGGCACACTGGCGCCCCCGCGCGCCAACCCCTGGGGCAACGTCCTGCGGCTGCCCTCCTACGCGGCCGGCGCCCTGGAGCGGGCCGGCACCGTGCCGACTCGCGAGACCCTGGCCGACACCGAGCGCTACGCCACCGGTGCCTACCTCGCCGACCTGCTCAAGGGGCCCGACGACGCGCCGGCGGTGGCGCGCCTGACCGAGCGCGTCGCCGCGCTGACCGGGCTCGACCCGGCCTTCGTCAAGGCGCAGGGCGGGCGGCTGTCCTCAAGCAGCGTCCAGCGCGAGGTCGACCGCGCGTCGGGCCGCGTCGCCAGCGCCTACGACACCGGCGTCTCGGGATGGGACCCCGACCCGACCGCGGCGCATTCCAGCTTCGACGACCCGCTGCTCACCGCGCTCCAGGCGCCGCTCACCAGCGCGATGATCGACCTCTACGCGAAGACGCTGAACTGGCGGGTGACGAACCTGCGCTACGAGCTCCTGAACACGGCCGTGAACCGAGGCTGGAGCTGGGGCGGCGGCCGCTCCGCGCCGGAGGCGGTCGGCGCCTTGCGCGGCGTGCTGGCGCTCGACGGCAACGTCCGCGTGCTGGTGGCGCACGGCTTCACCGACCTGGTGACGCCGTACTTCGCCTCCAAGCTGCTGATCGACCAGATCCCGTCCTACGGGGCGGAGCCGCGGCTCTCGCTGGCGGTGTACCCCGGCGGGCACATGTTCTATTCCCGCCCCGATGCCCGGGCGGCGTTCAAGCGCGACGTCTCCGCCCTCTACGCCGCCGCGCTGAAGGCGCGCGAGGCGACGGCCTCGAACCCGCAGCGCAAGGAGGCGCCGTGACGTTGCCAGATCTGCGGACCCTCGCCGGCGCCGGCCTGATCGCGGCCGCCCTCCTCGGCGCCTGCACCGTGACCGAGCGGACATCCCCGCCCGCGCCCTCGGAGATCGTGCCGATCCCGCCGCGCGTGCCCGCGGCGGCGACCTTCACCGGCCCGGTGCTCGCGCCGGACGGATCCTGCACCGGTCCGGCCCCGGCGAGCGCCGCCGCGATCGAGCCGGGCATCGGCGAGTGCGACCTCGTGCGGCTGAAGGGCCGCCCGCCGGTGGACGTGCTGGTCGGGGAAGGCCGCGCCGGCCGCGAGGTCCAGGTGCTCTACACCGAGCCCGGCGCGAAGGAGCTGTACTTCTTCGTCAACAACAAGCTCGACCGCGTGGTGAAGTAGGCCGCCGAAGTCGCGCCTCCGTGTCACGACCGCTATGAGGGCAGAGGTGGGGCGACGGGACCCGGTTGAACCCTGGGCTACCGCACCCGCCAGACCTTCAGCACGTCGCCGCCGACGGGCAGCGGCTCGAGCCAGTCGGCCTGCACGTCGCCGCGGGCGAGGCGCGTGGCGAAGGCGGGGCCGTCGAGGCCCTGGCTCGGCCGCGTGCGGCAGACGATGACGTAGCGGACGCCGTGCGCCGCCACATGCCGGCGCAGGTCGGCCTCGCTGCCGCCGAGACCCTCGATCGCGGCGGTAAGCCCCGGGATCGCCCGGTGATAGGGCGCCGCGACCACCGCGTGCGGCGTCCGCATCAGGATCGACGGACCCATGATGATCGGCGCGAGCACCGTTCCGGCGGGCAGCGCGGCGAGCGGCGTCACCGCGGCGTCGTCCTGGCAGGCAAAGGACTTGGCGGTCGCCGCCGAGGCCCCGCTCTCCTCGACCAGGCCGGCGAGGACCGCCGGGATCATCCAGGCTGTGCTGATCATCGCGATGCCTAGGGCGGCGAGGCCGGCGCGTTGACGCGGCGGCGCGGCGCGGTCGCTCGCCAGCGCGTGGGCGCGGTCGAGCGCCGGCCCCGCCACGAACGGGATCAGCCCGGAGGCGACGTAGATCCCGCGGAACTGGAACCAGCCGATGACGAGGCCCGGCCAAAGCAGCATGGCCGCGACGCCGTAGGCGCGCCGGTGCGCGGGCGCCCCCCGGAACGCCGCCCAGGAGGCGGCGAGCGCCGCCAGCACCAGGACGGGATAGTAGACCAGAATCTCGTACTGCCTGCGAGCGACGAACTTCGGAACCGAGGCCATCTCGTTGACCATGAGCAGCCAGCGGTCCCGGACCAGCGGCGTCATCCCTGGAAAGGGGCCGCCGAGGCACACCGGGAACAGCAGGACGAAGCCGCCGACGAGGATCGCGCCGATCGTCGCGACGACCGCGACGCGCGCCCCGATCGAGCCGAGCCGCCGGTCGAGCCCCGCGCAGGCGAGCGCGGCCGCCCCGCCGCCGCCCGCCAGCCAGAGCCAGGGCGGCGAGAGCGCGTCGCAGGCGGTAGCGGTCCAGAGGTGCGGCGCGGTCTGCGCCCCGAACAGGAGCGGCGCCGCAAGCCCGATCCCGAGGCCGAAGCCGAGGAAGCAGGGCAGGGCCGGTCGCCCGCGGAAGACCCAGTCGCCGACCACGAACAGCGCCCCGAGCGCGACGGAGGGCAGGCCTTCGAGGCCGATCGCCAGGGAGAGGGCCGCGAGCGCCCCGGCCGCACACCCGGCCCGGGCACCGCCGCGGATCAGGGCCGTCGCCATCCCGAGAATCGCGATCATCTGCACGTCGTGGTGGTCGATCCGGCCGGCGGCGAACTGCACGGTGACGCCGAAGGTCTGCGTTGCAGCGAACAGCGCCAGCACCGCCGCCCGCTTGCCGAAGGTCGTACGCACGCCGGTCCACAGCACCGCGGCGTAGACCGCGAGCAGCAGCGGCGGCCAGAACGCCGCGACGATCCCCTCGGCGAGCCCGGAGCCGAGCAGGGGCGTCAGTGCGAGGAGAAGGCCGGCCAGCGGCGCGTCGAGCAGGCGCGACCAGTGGCTCGGCACGCCGCCCGGCGGCAGGAAGCGGTACTGGACGTTGTCGTACCAGCCCTGGCCGGCGGCGAGGTCGCGCGCCTCGACGAGGCGCATCGCGTCGTCGGTGTCGGGCACGCGCAGGTGCCGGATCGTCTCGATCACGTCGCCCGGCGGATACAGCGTGACCGCGCAGAACAGCACCAGCAGCCACAGGATCGTCCCCGCATCGAGGCGTGCCGGCTTCCGGGCCGAAAACGAAGCTGTGGCCGCCATCGCGCCTCTCCGGTGCCCGCCGGCCGCTCCGGCCGCGGCGGGTCTCGTTCCGCTCGCGCGACCCTGCCGCGAATGCGCTTAACGGGCAGTCAATAGCGTCGGCCTGGCAGGTTTCCTTAACCACACCGGGCGCAAGGTGCGCGGACGCAGAGGCAGGCCGGGGCAGCGGATGAGTCATCACACCGAGACGCTGGTGATCGGCGGCGGCCCCGCCGGGCTCACCGCGGCCTACCTGCTGTCGAAGCAGGGCCGCGACGTCACCGTGCTGGAGCGCGACTCGACCCAGGTCGGCGGCATCTCGCGCACGGTGAGCCACAACGGCTACCTGTTCGACATCGGCGGCCACCGCTTCTTCTCGAAGTCGAAGGCCGTGGTCGACCTCTGGGACGAGCTCCTGCCCGACGACTTCATCGAGCGGCCGCGCCTGTCGCGGATCTACTACCAGGGCAAGTACTACGCCTACCCGCTGAAGGCCTTCGAGGCCCTGCGCAATCTCGGGCTCCTCACCAGCACCGCCTGCGTGCTGTCCTACCTCTACGCCCGCGCCCGGCCGATCGCCGCGCCGAAGCACTTCCACGGCTGGGTCCGCAACCAGTTCGGCGAGAAGCTGTTCTCGATCTTCTTCAAGACCTACACCGAAAAGGTCTGGGGCATGTCCTGCGACGCGATCTCGGCCGACTGGGCCGCGCAGCGCATCAAGGGCCTCGACCTCGGCGCCGCCATCCGCGACGCGCTGAAGCGCTCCCTCGGGATCCGGGCGAAGCCCAAGGCCGGCGAGCCGGTGATCAAGACGCTGATCGAGTCGTTCCGCTATCCCCGCCGCGGCCCCGGCATGATGTGGGAGGCGGCGGCGGAGAAGATCGCCGCGCAGGGCGGCAGGGTTCTGCTCGACCGCGGCGTCGACGGCCTGTCGTTCGACCCCGCCGCCGGCCTGTGGCGCGTCGCGGCGGTCCGCGGCGACGGCACGCGCGAGACCTTCACCGCGCGCCACGTGATCTCCTCGGCACCGGTGCGCGAGCTCGTGGACGCGATCACGCCGCGGCCGATCAGCACCTTCCAGGCGCGCGCGCTGCAGTATCGCGACTTCGTCACGGTGGCGCTGATCGCCAAGTCGCAGAAGAACTTCCCCGACAACTGGATCTACATCCACGATCCCTCGGTGCAGGTCGGGCGGGTGCAGAACTTTCGCTCGTGGTCGCCCGAGATGGTGCCCGACGAGGCCCATACCTGCCTTGGGCTCGAATACTTCTGCTTCGAGGGCGACGGCCTCTGGACCGCGAGCGATGCCGACCTCGTCGCTCTGGCCAAGCGCGAGATCGGGCAGATCGGCCTGATCGACCCGGCCGACGTGGTCGACGCCTGCGTCGTGCGCCAGCCCAAGGCCTACCCGGTCTACGACGAGACCTATGCCGAGAACGTCGCGCTGGTGCGGATGGAGCTGGAGCGGGACTTCCCGACGCTGCACCTCGTCGGCCGCAACGGCATGCACAAGTACAACAACCAGGACCACGCGATGATGACGGCGATGCTCACCGTCGAGAACATCGTCGCGGGCCATCGCCGCCACGACGTCTGGCGGGTCAACGAGGATGCCGAGTACACCGAGGCCGGAATCTCGGGGGCGCAGGCCGCTCTCGGCAGCGAGCGGCTGGTGCCGCGCAAGGTCGCCTGAGGCGACAGGGGCGAGGGGCGTTTGCCAAGACAGTGATGCGGCCGCGTCACGACGCGGCCTTGCCGATGCCGGCGCGCGGCATACACTCCCCGCCAACGCCCGGTTGCAGGGGCGGTTTCGGGAGGCAAGCCCCATGCGATCGGTCCCCATGCGATCGGTGATTCTCGCCGCGCTCCTGTCGAGCGCGGCCGTCGCAACCTCGGGATTCGCGACCTCCGCCCTGGCGCAGGGCGCGTCCCCCGCCGAGACCAAGGCGAAGGCGGACGACCTGGAGAAGCTGCAGGGCTTCAAGAGCACGAACACGGCGCCCGCGCCCGAGATCCCGCAAACCGGGCGCAAGGCCGACGCCATCCGCAAGACGCTCGGCAGGATCAAGCTGCCCGAGGGCTTCAAGATCGACCTCTACGCGATCGTGCCCGACGCCCGCTCGATCGCGGTCGGCCCCAATGCCGGCGTGCTGTTCGTCGGCACCCGCAAGACCAAGGTCTACACCGTCACCGACCGCGACAAGGACCGGGTCGCCGACGAGGTCCGCGCCTTCGCGCCGGGCATCGACTTCAAGATCCCCAACGGCGTCTGCTTCTCGAAGGACGGCGTGCTGACGGTCGTCGAGCAGAACCGGGTGCTGTCCTTCCCCGCGGCGGAGTTCTTCTACGAGAACCCGGACGTCGCCGCCGGCATCGTCGTCAAGCAGGGCGAGCTGATCCCGGCTGGGGAAGAGAGCTACAACCACACCGCCCGGGTCTGCCGCGTCGGGCCCGACGGCAAGACCTACATCGCGCTGGGCCAGCCATACAACGTGCCGGCGCCGGAGAAGCTCGAGCTGTACCGGACGCACGGCATCGGCGGCATCGTGCGCGTGGACGCCGACGGCAAGAACCGCGAGGTCTACGCCACTGGCATCCGCAACTCCGTCGGCATCGACTTCGCGGCCGACAAGACGCTGTGGTTCACCGACAACCAGGTCGACGGCATGGGCGACGACAAGCCGCCGGGCGAGCTCAACCACGCGACGAAGGCCGGCGAGAACTTCGGCTTCCCGTGGTTCGGCGGCGGCGCCGTCCGCACCGTCGAGTACAAGGACCAGGCGCCGCCGGCCGACGCGGTCGCGCCGGCGGCCGAGCTGCCGCCGCACGCGGCCGATCTCGGGCTGACCTTCTACAACGGCAAGCAGTTCCCCCAGGCCTATCGCGGCGGCCTCTTCATCGCCGAGCACGGCTCGTGGAACCGCACCGAGCCGGTGGGCGCGCGGATCATGTTCGCGCCCGTCTCCGACGGCAAGGTCGGCGCGCCCAAGCCCTTCGCCGAGGGCTGGCTGACCGGCGACGGCGAGTATCTCGGCCGCCCCGTGGACGTCGCGGTGCTGCTCGACGGCTCGCTCCTGGTCTCCGACGATGCGGCCGGGGCGATCTACCGGATCTCGTACGAAGGCGACGCGAAATAGGGCGATCGGCCGTCGAGGGCCGTGCACCCTCTTCCCTCCCCCGCGTAGGGGGAGGGAGACCGCGCCGAGCCTGCGTCGCCCAGCGCGTTGCACGCGCTGTCTGAGTCCCCCCGAGAATGCTTCCGGTCACACCATGCTCCGCCCATCCCTCCTCGTCCTGATCCTCGCCCTCGCGCCCGTCGCCGTCCAGGCGGGCGATGCCGCCGCCGGGCGCAAGCGGGCCACGGCCTGCCAGGCCTGCCACGGCATGGACGGGCTCTCGAAGCTGCCCGAGGCCCCCAACCTCGCCGGCCAAGTCGAGATCTACCTGGTGAAGGCGCTGACAGAGTACCGCGACGGGACGCGGCAGAACCCGGTGATGTCGGTCGTGGCGAAGGACCTGTCGGACGCCGACATCGCCAACCTCGCAGCCTATTACGGCGGCCTGCAGATCGAGGTGATCCCGCCGGGCTGAGGTCCCGAGGCGGCTTTCGCCCGGCGCCCCGTCGCCCTATCCCGATCGAACGACGCGGAGGTTTCCGATGTGGACGTCGACGATGCCGCGCCCGGAGGCGTCGACCTTTCGCCAGCGCGCATGGCCGGCCATGCCGGCGCCGCGCGGGCTGCTCGCCCTCGGCACCGTCCTGGCAATCGCCGCCGCGGGCTTGGTGGTCGCGCGCGCCCCGGCGACGACGATCGATCCCGATCTGGTGCGGGTGATCCGCGCCATGGCCGTGATCAAGGGCGGCTTCGCCGCGATGGCGCTCGCCGCGTGCTGGTGGCGCCTCGGGCAGCCGGCCTCGGGCTGGCGGGGGGGCGCCTACGTCGCGGGCCCGGCGCTGATGGCGGGCGGCGCCCTCGCGCTGTGGTCGCTGCAAAGCGTCGGCGTCGCCGCGCTCGGCCTGCATCTCGGGCTGTTCGGCGTGCTCGCCGCCGGGCTGACGGACCCCGCCTTCTTCGACGGCCGGCGCCGCCGGCGCGCTTGACGCGTTTTCGAGCGCGATGGAGGCCGGATCGCGTGAAGAAAACGCGACTGCAAAAAAGACGCCTCAGCGGCCTAGGCGCCGCCGCGCCGCGTCGCGGGCGCGGTGCTCGAAGCGGGCGAGGCGGACGCGCCGCTCCAGCGAGAGCGCGTCGCGGCCCGGCGGCATCGCGATGATCTCGGCGACGCGCTCGCGCTCGCGATACAGGCTTTCCAGGGCCGAGCCCGCGAGCGTCGCCGAATCGAGCCGGTCGGCGAAGGCGGTCTCGTGGCAGGCGCGCACGATCTCGGCTTCGAGCAGCAAGCCGGGGGCGCAGGCGCGCCGGTCCTCGTCGTAGGCGGTCTTCAGCAGCGTCGCGGTGCCGCCGCCGGTAAGCGCGAGGCTGATCGCGACCGGCCTGCCGTCGACGGCCAAGATGTCGGCGCGCGCCCCGACCGGCCCGTGCGTCGGCCCGAACAGCGCGCGCGCGAAGGCCGCGTGCTCCGGGCGACAGGCCATCGCCGAGCCGGCCGCGCCCTTCCAGCCCGCGCGCTCCAGCGCGAGGAAGGCGGCGACCGCCCGCTCCAGGCCCGGGCCGGAGGCCACCGTCTCGAACGTCACCGCGCCGGCCTCGCTCAAGCGCTTGGCGCGGCGGCGCAGGTCCTTCAGGCGGGCCCTGTGCGGGTGGCCGGCGAGGAAGGCGTCGTGGCTCGCGCGCCGGTCGAGCACCGGGCGCTCGAAGGCGGCCACCGTGGCCCGGCGCCAGCCGGCGCGGTCCATGGCGGCGACGAGCCCGGCGCTGGCCGGCCCGTCGAGGGACAGCAGCGGCCAGCGCCAGGCGCGCCCGCCCGAGGCCGCGCCGAGGCCCGCGACGAGGGCGTCGAACACCGCATCCGGCCCGTCGGCGACCAGGGGCGCCGTCGCGGTGACGAAGGGCGAGAGGAAGGGCCGCGCGACGCGCCCGCCGAGGCCGCTGAGATCGCGCACCATCCGGTAGGGCATGGCGGCCTCGAGCCGTCCCTCGCGGCGGACGGTGACGAAACGCAGGGCCTCGGCGGCGAGGCCCGCCCGCTGGTGCGCTTCGACGACGTGGCGCGCGTAATGCGGATGCGGCGCCCGGGCGCGGCCGAACAGGTCGTCCCATTCTTCGGGACGCGGCGCGTCGGACGGCCAGGCCTCGATCGCGGGGACGGGCGATGCGACCCGGATCATCGGGCGCCCATCGCGAAAAGGCCGGCCCAGACCGGGGTCGCGAGGCCGTGCACGCGCCGCGCCGCCAGCGCCAGGATGCCGGCCCGCAGGACCGTGGTCAGCGCCATCCCCAGCGCCGCCCCGATCACCCCGAGCGGCGGCACGAGGACGAGGCAGGCGCCGACCGCCACCGCCAGCATCGCCAGCGTGATGCCGGCGCAGAGCCGCTCGCCGCCGAGCATGGTCAACAGGTCCTCGCCCGGGCCGAACAGGCTCGCCGCGACGCTGCCGGCGGCCAGCACCGCGAGGATCGGGATGCTGTCGGAGAATTGCGGCCCGAACATCGCCAGCAGCAGCGGGCTCGCGGCGACGACTCCGAGCGCCACCAGGGCGGTGGCGGCCAACGTGCCGCGGCCCTGCAGGCGCACCAGCCAGGCGAGCGTGTCCCGGTCGCCGACCGCGTGCGCCGCGCTGAAGCGCTGCGCGGTGGCGGCGACGGCGGCGAAATGGACGAACACGACGAACTGCTGGATCCGCGTCGCGGCGAAGTACAGGCCGACGGCGGAGGGCGGCATCAGGAAGCCGAGCACGACGACGTCGACGAAGGTGAAGCCGGCATTGGCCAGGTCGATCAGCGCGATCGGCAGGCTGGCGCCGAGCCAGTGCCGCCAGCGGTAGCGGCGCGGGCCCCGGGGCAGCGTGCGGGCCATCCGCGCCAGCACCAGCCCGGCCTGGATCGCGACGGCGAGGATCGCGGCGGCGAGCATGCAGGCCATCGCCACCCAGGCCTCGGCCGGCGCGCCGAGCAGGATCGCGGCGACCATCGCGACCATCATCACGGTCTGGCGCAACAGGTAGGGCGGCGCGATCGCCAGCACCGCCCAGTTCTGGCTGCGGGCGAGGCCTTCCAGATAATCCTGGAGCGCGAACAGCGGCAATACGAGCGCCGCGACGAGGAGCGGCGCGCGGTAGGGCCCGGCGACCCAGCCCGGCCACAGCGTCAGCACCGCGGCTCCGAGCAGCGCGACGGCCAGGGCCGCCCCGCCGATCGCGACGGCGCCGGCCACGAGGTAGCCGCGGGCGTGGTCGAGGTCGCCGCGGGCCTGGTCCACCGGCAGGAAGCGGCAGGCGCCCTGCGACAGGCCGAGCGTCACCGAATGGCCGATCATCGCGGTCCAGACCCAGACCGTGGCGAAGACGCCGTATTCCTGCCAGCCCATCAGCCGGGCGGTGAGCACCTGCGCGCCGTAGGCGAAACCGGCCGAGGCGATGCGGATCGCGAACACGTCGAGGGCGGTGCGGGCCGGGCCGGTGGCGGCGATGCGCAGGCGGCGGACGGCCGAGCCGAGGGTCGCCGCCGCCATCTCCGCCTCCCTCGACCGCGCGGTTCCGCACCGCGCGGATCGGACCCGAGCCCTAACCCGGGCCCCGTTGCGGCGGGGTTAATGGGCCGGCGCCGTCACGGCCTGGGGGGCGCGACCGCCGCGCCCACGGTGCCGGACGTCTCGCGCGGCGGCGCGGCCGCACTGCCGGTGGCGTCGGGCTGCTGCAGCGACAGCGTGATCGCCCGGCTGACATGCTCGGCCATGCAGCGCAGGCCGAGGTCGTTCAGCCGGAATTGCTGGCCGAGCATGTGGCCCTCGCCCTTGTCGCTGCGCCCGGCGAGGTAGCGCATCGCGTCGTAGCGCAGCACCAGCGGCACCTTCTCACTCGTCGCCACGGTGCGCACCGACTGGACGATGCTGGTGTAGTACGCGTCGGCGGCGAGGCTGGCGGTGTAGAGCGGATCGACCAGGACCACGTCGATGTCGTGCGACTTGATCCACCTCACGGTCTCTGTGAGGGCGTCGGTGAAGGCGTCGAGCTCGACCCGGGCGAGGGCGTCGTGGGTACCCACCTGCCAGATCACGAGGTCCGGCTCGACGTCGGCCACCATGCTGCGCAGGCGCTCCGCCGCGCCCGAGGCGATCTCGCCCTGGAGGCCGCGATACTCCATCACCACGTCGACGTTGGGCATCGCGCGCTCCAGCGCCGTCTCGAGCTTGACCGGGTAGGTCGCGGACGCGCCGGGCGCGGCATTGCCGCCGATGGCGAGCACCCGCACCGGGCGCTTCTTCAGGATCGCCGCCTTCACCGCCTCGAGCTGGGCCAGCGTGTAGAGCTGCGAGCCCGGCACGCGGCATTCGGGCGACAGGCTGGGATCGGCGGGCTCCGCCTCCTTGGCCGCGGCGCCGGAGGGCGGGGACACGATCATGGGAGCGCCGCTCGACCGGGGCGCGGCCTCGCGAGGGGCGTCCTGCGCATCCGCGGGGGCGCTCGCGATGAGGCCGAGGAGCAGGGCGGCGGCGATCCGGCGCATCGCGGCGGCCCTCACGACGCCACCCGGACTTTTCGGCCGCGCCATTCCACGAACCATGCGGTCGCGCCGAGGCCGACGATGCCGACGGCGAGCACGATCATGTCGACGATCAATCCGCCGCCGGTCCGAAAGCGCAGGAGCTGGCCGCCGAGGCTCAAGATCGATCCCATGGAGAACACGGCCAGGGAATTCCGGCCCAGGCTCGCAAGATACCCGACAATCAAGGGGATGCGGGGCGCGATGATACCGTAGACCGGGCCGAATGCGAGAAGGACGCCCACGAAATGTAACAGGCGCGCCGGCGTCAAGTAGGTCTTGTCGAAGCTGAACAGCAGTCGCGGGTCCGGGACCAGCATCGGATCGGGGCGGATCTCCAGCACCGAGAGCACGATCCCGAGGACGACGATCGCGATCCCGAGGGGGAACAGGCGGCGCGACCACAGCCGCAGCGTGCCCGAGGTGCGGTTCCAGTCCTGCAGGACGAAGCCGAGCACCAGGAGCAGCTGCCAGCACCACGGATCGAAGAACCAGTCGCCCTGCCCGGGCCAGGACGGCAGGTTCCACTCCTCGACGAGGCTGGCGAGGTAGAGGCCGGCCGAGAGCCCGAGGGCGAGGAGCCGGCTCTCTCTGGCGATCAGCACGAAGACCGGGGCGATCCCGAGCAGCACCACGTAGAGCGGCAGGATGTTGAAGAACCCGAGCTGGTGGGTGAGCAGCACCATGCCGACGACGGTTTGGATCGGGTCGGCGAAGAACCCGCCGGCATTGTGCCATTCGAGGATCAGCGGGTTGTCGAAGACCAGCGCGGTGCCGGCGATCATCGCCAGCGCGATCACCATCACGGCGAGCTGCGCCCGGTAGACCTCGATGGTGCGCGACAGGAGGCGCAGCACCGAGCGCAGCCGCGGCTCGGGCGTGCCGTCGCGGCCGCGGGTGGCGATGCCGATCGACCAGCCGGCCAGGAACACGAACAGCTCGGCCGCGTCCGAGATGCCGTACTGCGAGTAGGTGTAGCGCTCGAAGGTGTTGCCGGGGACGTGATTGATGAAGATCGTGACCAGGGCGAGCCCGCGCCAGAAATCGATCGCGTTCGGTTCCCGCATCGCGGTGTCGGCTCCGGAAGTTCGGCGTGCGGGTTCGTCCGCCGGCGGCGCGTCGCGACGCGGCGAAGGCCGGTCCTGATACGGCGGCGCAGGCCCGACTGCAAAGGTGCGCCGCAGACGCCCCGCCCCGCGGGTCGAACCGACACGCCGTCGCCCGCGTTACGCCGGGACAAGGAGCCGACGATGTCCAGAACCCACGGAATTTCCGCTTTCGCCCTCGCCGCCGCTGTGGCCGCGTCATGGTCGGGCCAAGCGCTCGCCCAGGCCCAGACGGGCACGGGCGGCGGGCCGACCACGACGATCACCGCGCCGAACACCTCGAGCGTCGGCCAGACCGTTCCGCGCCCGGGCGCCGCCGGCGAGGGCAGATTGGGCGACCGGGAGACGCGGACGGCCAACGAGAAGAAGGACGATCAGCTCATGCGCGGCATCTGCATCGGCTGCAGCAAGCAGTGACGGCGGCCCGGCGGTTCACTGAACCCGAGTTCACGCCGCCGGGTTCTCGCGTGCCAATCGCAACAGGTTCTGTCCGTAGGCGGTCTTCTTGAACAGCTCGCCGCGGGCGACGAGCTGCTCGTGGCCGATGAAGCCCTGCTCGAACGCGATCTCCTCCAGGCAGGCGACCTGCAGCCCCTGGCGGTGCTGGATCGTGCGCACGAACTCGGAGGCCTCCAGCAGGCTGTCGTGCGTGCCGGTGTCGAGCCAGGCGTAGCCGCGGGACATCTTCTCGACGTGGAGCTGGCCGCGCTCGAGATAGGCCTCGTTGACCGAGGTGATCTCGAGCTCGCCCCGCGCCGAGGGCGTCACCGCGGCGGCGATGTCGAGCACCTGATTGTCGTAGAAGTACAGGCCGGTCACCGCCCAGGTCGATTCCGGCTCGGCCGGCTTCTCGACCAGCCGCAACGGCCGCCCGGCCGCGTCGAGCGTGACCACGCCGTAGGCCTGCGGGTTGTCGACGTGGTAGGCGAACACCGTCGCCCCCGCCTTGCGCTCGGCGGCGCGCGCCAGCAGGTCGCTCATGCCGGCGCCGAAGAACAGGTTGTCGCCGAGGATCAGCGCGACGTCGTCCTCGCCGACGAACTCACGGCCGATGAGGAAGGCCTGCGCCAGCCCCTCGGGCCTCGGCTGCACCGCGTAGGCGAAGCGCAGCCCGAACTGCTCGCCGGTGCCGAACAGGCGCTTGTAGTTGTCGAGGTGCTCGGGGCTCGAGATGATCAGGATCTCGCGGATGCCGGCCAGCATCAGCACCGAGACCGGGTAGTAGATCATCGGCTTGTCGTAGACCGGCAGCAGCTGCTTGTTGATCGACAGCGTCGCCGGATGCAGCCGCGTGCCGGAGCCGCCGGCCAGGATGATGCCCTTCATCGGAAGGCCTCCGTTGTGACCGGCCCGATCAGGCGGTCGAGAATGGTGTCGAGAGCTTGTTGCCACGGCCGCATCGCGATGCCGTAGGCGGCGTTCAGGCTCTCGGTCGAGAGCGCGGAGTTCGCCGGCCGCCGGGCCGGGGTCGGGTAGGCGCTGGTGGGGATGCCCGCGACCGGCACGGAGCGGCCGCCGCGGCGGGCGCTGCCGGCGACGATGGCTTGCGCAAAACCGTGCCAGGTGGTCGTCCCGGCGTTGACGCAGTGGAAGGTGCCGGTCGGCGCCCCCGCGTCGCCCGCCATCCGCAGGGCGACGGTGGCCAGCGCCGCGGCGAGGTCGGCCGCCGAGGTCGGGCAGCCGTGCTGGTCGTCGACCACGGTGAGCCGGTCGCGCTCGGCGGACAGCCGCAGCATCGTCTTCACGAAGTTGCCCCGGTGCGGGCTCACCACCCAGGCGGTGCGCAGGATCGCGTGGCGCGGGTTGCCGGCCCGCACCGCCAGCTCGCCCCCGGCCTTGCTCGCGCCGTAGACGCTGCGCGGGGCGATCGGGTCGTCGGGCCGGTAGGCGCCGTCGCGCGTGCCGTCGAAGACGTAGTCGGTCGAGACCTGCACCAGCGGGACGGCGTGGCGCGCGGTCTCGGCGGCCAGGATCGCCGGCGCCAGCGCGTTGAGGCGCCAGGCGGCCACCGGCTCGGCCTCGGCCCTGTCGACCGCGGTGTAGGCGGCCGTGTTGATCACCGCGCCCCAGGGGCGCTCCGCCATCCGAGCCGCCACCGCCTCCGCATCGGTGATGTCGAGGGCGGCGCGGTCGGGCGCGTGGACTCGGACGCCGTCAGGCCAGGCGTAGGCCTGCAGCTCGGTGCCGACCTGCCCGGCGCCGCCGAGAACGAGGATGTCCATTCAGGCGCCGCCCGTCGCGGCGGGCGCGGCCGGGGCGAGGCCGAGGCGCTCGCCGGCGTAGCGGCCCTCGCGGATCGGGCGCCACCAGGCCGCGTTGTCGAGGTACCAGCGCACGGTCTCCTCCAGCGCCTGCTCGAAGGTCTTGGACGGCGCCCAGCCGATCTCG
>NZ_JAKSYQ010000151.1:0-5498 GCF_022829665.1 Methylobacterium sp. E-041
TAAACCGCTGCGCCGATGGAGCCGGCCACGCTCGTGACCGTTTCCTTCAGGGTCGAGGGGCTTTCACCAGAGGCGGCCAGGGCCTTTATGGACCCGTGGTGTGGGGATTCCAGATGAAGGGGCATGACCCCTTTGCGCAGACCCTACCCATCCGACGTCTCCGATGATGAATGGGCGCTGGCCGCCCCTTACCTGACGCTGCTGCGCGAGGATGCGGGGCAGCGCGAGCATAGCTTGCGCGAGGTGTTCAACGGCCTGCGCTACGTCGTGAACACAGCGGCACCCTGGCGGTGGATGCCTAACGATCTGCCACCCTGGGAAGCCGTTGACCCGCAGGCCCAACGCTGGTTGGCAGCGGGCTGCTTCGGGCAACCTCGGAAGCCACAAGGGGCCCGCCGTGCGTGCCGCCATCGCGGGCGCCGGCGCGCGGCTCTTGTTCCTCCCGCCCTACTCGCCCGACTTCAACCCCATCGAGATGGCGTTCTCGAAGCTGAAGGCGCTCCTGCGCAAAGCGGCCGAGCGAACCGTCGGGGGATTGTGGTCGGCCATCGGACGCCTCGTCGACACCGTCACGCCAGGCGAGTGCGCCAACTTCTTCGCCGCAGCAGGATACGAACCAGATTAAACCGAAAATGCTCTAGCTGTTTGATCCCAGGGTTTGATGGTGCGATTTTCACGTCGGGGTGGAGGGACGCGCTATGGGCCAAGTTCTTCACGGCAGCGCCACAACGACGGAGGCGATCCGTCGAGCGATCCAGCATAGTCAAGCGAGCCTGAGGGCCCTCTCGAAGCGCTACGGGATCAACCAGAAGACGGTCGCCAAGTGGCGGCAGCGGACCTCGGTCGCCGACCGGCGCACGGGGCCGAAGGATCCTCGCTCGACGGTGCTGTCACCCGAGGACGAGGCGGTGGTGGTCGCCTTTCGGCGTCACACACTCCTGCCCCTCGACGACTGCCTCTACGCGCTCCAGGCCACGATCCCACACCTGACCCGCTCCTCGCTTCATCGCTGCCTCCAGCGACACGGCATCAGCCGATTGCCGGAGGTCGACGGCGACAAGCCCAAGCGGTCGCGCTTCAAGGCTTATCCGCTCGGGTACTTCCACATCGATCTGGCTGAGGTCCACACGGCGGAAGGGCGGCTCTACCTGCTTGTCGCCATCGACCGCACGACCAAGTTCGCCTTCGTTGAACTCCATGAGCAGGCCACGCGGCGGGTCGCAGGCGACTTTCTCCGGCACCTTATCGAGGCGGTGCCCTACAAGGTGCACACGGTGCTCACCGACAATGGCACCCACTTCACGACACCCGGCAACGTTGCCTCGGCCGCCTCCATCATCAAGGAGGCGATTGCAGCTGGAGAAACCTTCCGAGCGCACAGCTTCGAGTCCGCCTGTGCCCGCAACGATATCGACCATCGCCTGACCAAGCCGCGGCACCCTTGGACGAATGGGCAGGTCGAGCGAATGAACCGCACGATCAAGGACGCGACGGTCAAGCGTTACCACTATGACAGCCACGACAAGCTCCGCGCCCATCTGGCCGACTTCGTGAGCGCCTACAATTTTGGCCGCCGCCTGAAGACCCTGCGGGGTCTCACGCCCTACGAGGCCATCTGCAAAGCATGGTCCGCCGAGCCCGGTCGCTTCAGGTCAAACCCGCTCCACCAAATGCCGGGACCAAACAGCGCGCATCTCCTCCAGGGTGATGTCGTCTCGTCCGTCGATCAGGCCGCGCAGGAACGCCTCGTGCGGATCGAGCTTCGAGCGGCGCGCCCGCCCCTGCGGACGAGCGGCCACCGTCCCGGTCGTCGTGAGCGCGGCCATCCAGCGGATCGAGGTCGCGATGCCGACCCCAAAGCGCGCGGCCGCCTGGCGGCGCGAGGTCGTTGCCGCGGCCTTCACCACCCGCTCGCGCAGATCCTGGCTGTAGGGTCGGCCCATGCTTCGCTCCTTCTCAGAAGCGATCAGTGAATCAGCCCAACAGCTTCGCGTGAACCCCACCTCCCCGATTCAGCGCAGCCCGAAAACGCTCTAGCTAATTTTTCTTACAACTTCGTGTTCAAGCACCAAACCTATGAGTAGGGTTGTCAGTCCGAAAAATATGACATATGTATAATCTACAGTAACTGGCATACCTGGATAGTACCCCAGCCTCACCCATTCTATAATTTGAACTGCAGGATTATATTTCAAAACATCATAAATTTTATTGGGAAAATAGTTTGGTAAAAACATCACGCCGCTAGTTGTATAAACTATTATAGTGAACAAGATAAAGCCAAAGTGCCAAGCTGGGAAATAGGCGGCAATACAAACATTGACGGTGCCAACGCCGATCCCAAGCAGAATGGCGGCAAGGTAGCCGCACATTGAGGTGAACGGATCTAGAGGCATGGGGTTGATGCCAGCCGCAAATAAAATTGAAAAAACTGTAAGAAGACCTAGAAATCCAGTTACTATCTCAACCAAAATGCGAGATATAATTACATCGAACAATTTGACCTGTGGGTAGTAAGTCAGCGGACGGTTCGAGGCGACTGCTTTCATAACCTCGCGCGCAATGTACTGAAATGCCAGTACCGGCACTGCACCAGTAGCAAAAAACAACGGTCGGCTGTTTCCAATCGGAGAGGGTACTCCACGTAAAGTAAAGATAAGTACCAGCATAAAAACGTGGGCTACTGGCCATAGCACCACTACAGCGTAACCCCAATGCGAGCCGCCGAAGCGTGTACGCATATCGCGCAATATGAGCGCGTGCAAAACATGGAGATAGGACTCCATTTGGCTGCGCTCCGAATTCCGAGGCAGTTGATCGCTTGGGGTCATCATGCGGGCTCCGAAGGCTCGGAGACGTCTCTCCGGCAAAAAAGAGCCCAAAGTGTGAGGGGCGCAGCACTATCGGCGCCCTAGCAGACGCCGAAGGCAGGGAGCGTGTGCTCTACAAGACTGCCTGCAATCGTGAGTTGGAACATCCTTTATAGAGCTTCGAAGCCCCTGGTCAGCCTGGATCCACGCTGACCAGGTTGCCCGGTCGGTGATGTCGAGCTGCGGCGGCCGCCTCGATTGGACGGGCTGGATCGTCGACGTTCACGATCAGGCGGGACGCCACGTGTGCAGCCTGGACTTCACCGATGTCCGGATGGAACGGCGGGCGGCATAGGCCGAGAGGAGGGCGCGATGGGGATGAAGACGACGTTCGTGGTGCAGACGTTCATCGTCAAGCGCAAGCGCCTGGTGCCCGGCGACCGCGAGGTGGCGCCGACCGAGAGCGGAGCGCTGAAGAAGGCGGAAGCTATGTCCGGGCGGATGCCCGGCACCGCGGCGCTCAAGGTGGTGGCCGACGACGAGACCGGCGAGCTGGAAAGCGCGACGATCCTGGCGAGCTTCGGCGAGGTGCCTGAGGACTTCGCAGGGAGCTTACAGCGCGGCTAAAACGCAAAATCGCCCCGCCACCCTTCCGGGCAGCGGGGCGCAGGCGCATCGAGTCGGCTGTCGGTCTTACGACATCGGCCGGAACATGCCGACGATGCGCATCGGGTCAGGAGCGTGCTCGCGACGGTAACTTCGACAACGAGCTGTACCTCGCCAACAATCCTGACGTGAAATCAGCGGGGATCGATCCGCTGACCCACTATCTGACGTTTGGTCAAGCGGAAGGCCGGCAGGCGTACGCTGCCATCGGAAAAGCTGGCGATCTGGCCACGCATCCGGGCTTCGACGCCGAGTACTACCTCCTTTCGAACCCAGACGTGGCGAAGGCGGCGATCGCAGCCGGCGGCGACAGCTTCGCGTTTGCCTATCAGCAGTACGAGACCTATGGCTGGCACGAAGGCCGCAATCCGAATGCGGTGTTCGACACCAAAGGCTATCTGGCCGCTTACAGCGACGTAAAGGCTGCCAACATCGATCCGCTGGCGCACTACGACAGCTTCGGGTGGAAGGAGGGCCGCGATCCCTCGGCCAGCTTCGATACCAAGGTGTACCAGAGTCACTACGCTGACGTAGCCAACGCCCATATTGATCCGATGCTGTACTACCTGCAGTACGGCGCCATTGAAGGCCAAACCGCCTTCGACGATGGGCATTTCGGCTAAAGTTGTTTGTAAGCCAAAGCCTGAAATGGAGAACGGCTGGGGCAGCGATGCCTCGGCCTTTTGCCGGTATCCGTCCACGCAGCAGGTTGCGTCTGTGCCTGAAAATTGACCGTTATCTCAACGTTAGATTTCCAGGCACGCAATCCCGACAGGACGCAGCAACCCGGTAGCTGCCTCACGGAGCGCAATCCGCTTGTCCGAAAAACGGTCGTTTTCCTGACGAGAAGCTCAAAGAGACATTGGTCGTCGAGGACCAAAGCAAACGGCCAGAGCATCGCTGCCCCGGCCGTTTCCGCTCATCCTGCAGCGGTGCAGTTGCCTTAGCCGAAATGCCCATCGTCGAAGGCGGTCCGGCCCTCCAGGGCACCACTCTGGAGGTAGTGCAGCATCGGGTCGATGTGAGCGGCTGCAATGTCCTTGTAGGTGGCCTCGTACGCTTTCACGTCGAAGCTCGCAGACGGATCGCGTCCTTCCCGCCAGCCGTTCGTCTCATAATGCGCCAGCGGATCGATGTTGGCGGCCTTCACGTCCGCGTAGGCAGCGAGATACCCCTTGGTGTCGAACACCGCGTTCGGATTGCGGCCCTCGTGCCAGCCATAGGTCTCGTAGTGTTTGTAGGCAAACGCGAAGCTGTCGCCGCCTGCCGCCAGGGCTGCCCTGGCAACATCCGTGTTCGACAGGAGGTAATACTCCGCGTCGAAGCCGGGATGCATGGCAAGATCGGCTGCCTTACCCACCGCCGCGTAAGCTTGCCGGCCTTCGGCCTGGCCGCTGGCGAGGTAATGAGCCAGCGGGTCGATGCCGGCCGACTTCACGTCCGCATTCCGAGCTAGGTACAACTCGTTGTCGAAGTTGGCCGACGGATCGCGGCCTTCTTTCCAACCGCTGGCGTTGTAGTGGTTGAGCGGATTGATCCCAGCTGCGCGTACGTCAGCGTTGGCGGCGAGATAGCCGGTGGTCGAGAAGTCAGCGTTGGGATCGCGGCCCTCGTGCCAGCCGAATGCATTGTAATGTGCGGTCGCATCTAGTTGTGCGTTCCAGACATCGAGGTTGTGACTGAAGTAGAACAGGTCATCCACCAGCGCCGAGCTGGCATGCTCGTTCACCTTGGTGTTGAGGGTGAAGCTGAGGGAGCTTGCGGTGGAGGTGTTACCGGCCACGTCGGTTTGCGTGACCAGAACGGTGGAGGGTCGGGCTGGCAGCGAGTGTTAATATTAGTGTGCAGAGGCGAGTTCTCCATCGAAGCTGTAGAAAAGCGTCGCCCCCGTCTCGACACCCGTGATCGTCAAACCAACAGCGCGGGTGATGCCGTCGAGAGACGAGGCACGGGTTTCACTTGTCAGATCAACACTGGGCCCTGCTACCTTGGTGACGAGCGTGAGGCTGAGGGAGTTTGGGG